>CAVIBE010000051.1:913-4903 GCA_963640885.1 Oscillospiraceae bacterium
GTCGTCTACGAGAAAAAATAAGAATGGAGAGATTGAATCAAGGATTGTGCCGACATTTAAGCCGGGCGAGATTGTGAGCACGCCGAGAAGCCTCGGATTTTATGCCGCAACTGAGTATGGAGTGGTAAATCTGGCAGGAAAGGCTACATGGCAAAGAGCCGAGGCGGTAATTTCGCTGGCGCATCCTGATTTCAGAGAAGACCTTATAAAGGAAGCTGAAAAAATGAAGATTTGGAGAAAATCCAACAAAAGGTAAAGTTTTTGTTGAAGGAAAATCCTGACGGAGAATGTGAAAGGAAAAGGTGGACCTAAGATGAAACAAAATGAAGTGCGAGATTTGTCGCTGGCGCCTCTCGGCAGGCAGAAAATAGAGTGGGTAAGAAATAATATGCCTCTTTTGAGAGGACTTGAGGATGATTTTAAAAAGACGAAGCCGTTTGAGGGAGTAAAAATTTCTCTCTCGGTGCATCTTGAAGCTAAAACTGCTTATTTGTGCGAAGTGCTGGCGATTGGCGGCGCAGAAATGTCGGTTACGGGAAGCAATGTGTTATCTACGCAGGACGATGTGGCGGCTGCGCTGGCAGTTACGGGCATGAAGGTTTATGCTTATCATGGAGCTACCGCTGAAGAATATGACAGACATATAGAAATGGCGCTGGAGCATTGCCCTAATATTATAATTGACGACGGCGGAGATTTGGTTAATATGCTGCATACGAAGCGCCCTGATCTTATGAAAGAGCTGTGGGGCGGATGTGAGGAGACTACAACTGGCATCATCAGGCTTAAAGCTATGGAAAAAGAGGGAGCTTTAAAAATCCCTATGGTTGCGGTAAATGATGCGAAATGCAAGCACCTCTTTGACAACAGATATGGCACGGGGCAGTCTGTATGGGACAGCCTTCTCAGAAATACGAATCTGATAATCGCGGGAAAAACTGTTGTTGTTGCCGGATACGGCTGGTGCTCAAAGGGTATAGCGATGAGAGCAAAGGCTCTGGGCGCAAGGGTTATCATAACAGAAATAGACCCTATTGCGGCTATAGAAGCGGTAATGGACGGATTTGAGGTTATGAAGATGTCTAAGGCTGCTGAAAGAGGAGATTTCTTTATTTCGGCTACGGGCTGTAATCACGTTATCACTTATGACGATATGCTTAAAATGAAAAACGGAGCGATTTTGGCCAATGCCGGTCATTTTAACGTTGAGATTGATGTGGCGGCTCTTGAAAAAAATTGCATAGAGAAGAAGGAAACCCGCCGCAATATAATGGGATATGTGCTTAAAAACGGCAGGATGATAAATCTGATGGCTGAGGGAAGGCTTGTAAACATAGCGGCGGCTGACGGTCATCCGGCTGAAATCATGGATATGAGTTTTTCTGTGCAGGCGCTCAGCGCGATGTATATACTTGAAAACCGCGGGAAACTCAAAAATGAGGTTATTGATGTTTCTGAAGAAATAGATGTCTTAATCGGCAGACGAAAGTTAGCTGCATGGGGCATAGAAATTGATGAACTGACTGAGGAACAGACAAAATATCTTTCAAGCTGGAATCTTGATTAAAAAATTTTTTATGAAGGAATGAAGGAATATGGAGAATAAGGATATGATTTATAAGGCTGGAGAGGAAATTCAGCCTGGCAATAAATCGAAGTGGCTCGGAATTTTGGCGGCTGCTGTGGGAATTGTGATGGTAATTTCAAAGCTTGTTTATTATTACAGTCTCATGGGAGTCGAGAGCGGATTCTTTTGGGCGATGCTGCTGAGCGTGCTGTCGCTTGTGGCTTTGTTTATGATTTTTAAACGCAAATGGATATTCGGAATTATATATTGTGTAATATCTGTATTGATGGTGATAGATGTAAACTATTTTTCGTTTTTTAACAGGAGCTTTTCTGTCAACACTTTAGGAGCGGCGAACCTGCTTATGGGTGTAACGGCAAGCATAAAGGAGATTTTTATGCCGAAAACGCTGATTCTTTTGGCGGATGCGGTGATTTTGCTGATTTATTTTATCATAAAGGATAAAAAGCTCAGATGTGGCGAAAATCCTGTCTGGCAAAGGCTGATTAGTGTCAGGGCAAGGCTTGTGACTTTCGGGCTCGGCTTGATTCTCGTGGGTGCGCTGATTTTGGTTGTGCCTGTTGAAAATTCGATTGGAAGTTCGGTTTATGCTCAGGAATTTTTCTCTTATCATTTAAGGGATTTTACTTCTACGAATCCGGTACAGGCTGTGGCTGCTGACTCGAGTGAGATTTTGGCGGTTGAGGGCAATTATGAAAAGGAGAAGAAGGGTGAGGATTTCGGCTGTGGTAAGGGCAAGAATCTGATTGTTATTCAGGTTGAGGCGATGCAGAATTTTGTCATAAACAGGACTTACAATGGTCAGGAAATCACGCCTTTTATAAATAGTTTACTTAAAGAGGATACTTTTTATTTTGATACATATTATCAGCAGACGGGCGCGGGCAATACTTCGGATGCGGAGTTTGCGACTAATAATTCTCTTTATGGGACGATGGAAACTTATACGTATAAGATTTATGAGAATAATTACTGGCGGGGTCTGCCGGTTCTTTTGAAGGATTTGGGTTATTCGACTATGGCTTTTCACGGATATGAGGGTTCTTATTGGAATCGTGAGGCTGCTTATCCGGGGCTTGGTTTTGATGAGTTTTATAATGAAGAGGATTACAATGTGTTTGAGGCTCTGGGAATGGGCATTTCGGATCGACAGTTTTTCAAGCAGTCGTTTGAGGTGCTCGAATCTGCAAAACAGCCGTTTTATGCTTTCATGGTAACTTTGTCTACGCATTATCCGTTTGATATTGATGGATATCTCAAGATTTCATCTAAGGATAAGGATACGGTTTTTGGTGATTATCTTCAGAGTATGAGTTATTTTGACCGCTGTCTTGAGGAGTTGTTTGGATATTTGAATGAGAGCGGGCTCTATGAGGATACGATTGTGGCTTTTTATGGGGATCACCTTGCGATGAATCCTAAGACGGATGAGGTTCAGGAGCGTATGAGTGAGTTCCTGGGTTGGGATTACAGTTATGAGGATGCGATGAATGTGCCTCTGGTTATTCATGTGCCGGGAAGTGGTGTGAGTGAGACTTTCAGTGTGGCCGGGGGGCAGACGGATTTCCTGCCTACGATTGCATATCTGATGGGATTCGAGGAGCTTGATACGATTTATCTGGGGCATAATTTGTGTACGGTAAAGACGAATTTTGTGCCGGTAAGGTCATATATGGGCGCGGGGTCTTTTGTCACGGGTGATGTGATGTTTAAGATGTCGAAAAGTGGTGTGATTGCGGACGCTAAGGCTGTGAATATCAGGACGCATGAGGCTCTTGATGCGCAGGATTATTCTCAGTATTATGCGAAGTCGATTCAGCTGCAAAATACGTCGGATTTTTATTTGCAAAATGATGTTCTCAGAAAGGTTTATGAGCAGGGAATGTCGCTGACGGATGTGGTTGAGGGGGCGCAGGATTAAGCCGTTTTGTGAACAAGCCGGTGTTGTATTTTCACAGGCGTGTGTTATAATACCATATTATAAATTAACGCGTTAAGGAGACAAACTATGGAATTTTTTGAAGTTTTAAATGAAAGATACAGTGTAAGAAAATTTAAAGACGAACAGATAAAACCTGAAGATTTAAAAAAAATAATCGCGGCAGCAGGCATTGCACCTTCCGCTAAAAATGCACAGAACTGGCATTTTGTTGTTATTCAGAATAAAGAACTGATTGAAAAAATGGGTCAGACTGTAGACACTAAAATGGAAAAGATTGCCGAGGGACTTGGCGAAGAAAAAGGCGCAAAATTCCTCAAGTTTTCGAGATTTTCAACCTTTTTCAGAAACGCTCCGACCGTGGTTGCGGTATATGCAAAAGAATACGTTCCTGAAGGCCTTAAAGAAGTTTTGGATTCAGATATGCCGGCAATTGACGGCGAGAGAATGTGGTACGCAAACC
>CAVIBE010000052.1:0-3645 GCA_963640885.1 Oscillospiraceae bacterium
TACACTTCCTGCCCGGTTTTGAACTCCAATCAGGCGTTTTGAATATCTGTTTTTGTTTTGCGAAATAAATTTTTCGGAAAGTTTGAGGATGAGGTCGCAGCTTCTGTAATTTGTCTGAAGCTTTATTACATTATCCTCGCCATATTTATCTGAAAATTCAAAGAAGGCCTGAGGATACGCACCCCTGAATCCATATATACATTGGTCTTCATCGCCGACCATAAACAGGTTGTTGTGTTTTGATGACAGAAGCCTGATAATGCGGTTTTGGACGAGCGAATTATCTTGCGCTTCATCTACATTAAAATACGTATATCTTTTCTGGAGTAAATTAAGAATGTCGGGATATTTTTGCAGGATATCAAGCGCATAAACAAGCATATCATCAAAATCCATAAGCCGATGTTCCTGTTTATGATTTTCATAAGCCTCGTATACCTGCTCAAATTTGATGCCGTTTACTTTCCACTCTGACCATTCTTCCCTGTCAATCATGAGATTTTTCACTTTTGAAAACATATTGATAATTTCTTTTAAAGTCCCGTCTTTGTACCGCCCCTTTGACTGTGATTTTATCAGTGCTCCTATCACAGATTCGCTTTTTTCGATGATTTTAAATGGAGTTTTGTTATAAGTTTTGCAATAAAGTTTAATTATTTTTAATGCTACGCTATGTATTGTACTAAATTCCGGCATAATTTCGCCTACCTCATCACCGAATTTTGAAGTAAACCTTTCACGCATTGTACTGGCAGCTTCTACGCTGAAAGTTACAGTAAGTATATCTTCCGGTGGAATGTTTTCGCACAATATCATATGAGCTATGCGAGTTATTATTACTGTGGTTTTGCCGCTGCCGGGAACTGAAATCATAAGGGTTGGGCCGTCGGTCTTTTTAACCGCTCTCTCCTGTTCTTGATTGAGATTAATATTGCAAATATTGCATAATTCGTTATAATTCATATTTTACGTTCACCATTAGACCATTAGATTATAAATTAAATTACAAGTTTGTCGCGATGCGGTGGCAATATGGATTATTGGAATTGTCACGGAACGGCTATGAACCCTTCCCTATGAAAACCCTCCACCGCATCATGACCACAAAATCGTTAAAAAAGATACGTTTATACTTTGCAGTGGTAATATTGATTTTTGGATTTGTTCACGGAACGGCTATGAACCGTTCCCTATGAAAACCCCCCACCGCTTTTTTATTTATACGATTCTTCGTAAATTTTTATTATATCCTCTTTTGAAAGCGATATTCTGTCAGCCTTGAACATAGAACCGCCTGTTGCAAGAGCGTTATCAGCAAGTGCTTCAATCTCGGATTTTTCAACACCGTTGTCAGACATTTTAAGATCATCAACCGCACAATCTTTAATCAGCTTTTCGAGCGCTTTAACAAAATCCATCGGATCTGAAGAATCCTTGATGCCGAGCGCTTTTGCCATATCAATATATCTGTCCGAAACCTGCGCAGCAAAATGCTTATGATATGCAACTGAAATCATTATAAGCCCGGCGCCATGCACGAGATTCGGATGAAAAGCGCTTAGCGCATGTTCCATAGCATGTTCCGAAGTTGTCGAAGAAATCGCTTCTACCATGCCAGATAAGGTACTTGCCATTGCTACAGCAGCTCTTGCTTCCTCATTGCTGCCATCTTTTACCGCAACAGGAAGATACTTTCCGATAAGCTCAATCGCTTTTAAAGCATAAAGATCCGTCACCGGATTTGCCACTTTTGCGATATAACCCTCGATTGAATGAAACATTGCATCAAAGCCCTGATATGCAGTATATTTGGGCGGCACCGACATCATGAGATTAGGGTCAACTATCGAAAGTGCAGGGAAGAATTTTTCACCACCCCATCCTATCTTCTGATTGAGTTCTTCATTTGTAATAACAAACCACTGATCGGCCTCAGTTCCCGTTCCGGCAGTTGTAGGAACAGCAATAACAGGAATAGCCTTGTTTTTAGAACTTGCAGCTCCGGTAAAGAAGTCCCAGCATTTTCCTTCATTTGAAGCTACCATTGACATTGCTTTGGCAGAGTCTATGCTTGAACCTCCTCCAATGCCAATAATAAAATCACAGCCTTCTTTTTGTATGATTTTTGCGCCCTCGTCCACATTTACATTTGTAGGATTAGGTTGCACTTTATTATATACAACTGATTCAATCTCCCTCTCTTTAAGCAGATTCACAATTCTGTCCACATAACCGAGACGGGTTGTAGAAGTTCCGCCTGTAACGATAAGAGCTTTTTTGCCGGGGAGCTTCAGCTTTGCAAGCTTGTCGAGACTTCCCTTTCCAAAAACTATTTTCGTAGGAACGTTATAATTGAATTTTAAAGCCATTTCATATCCTCCTTATTTTATATTCGAGCAACGCCGGAGTTTACGGCAGCCTCATATACTGCTTTTGATACGACCTCGCCAACTCTTTCATCAAACGCCGGCACTATAATATATTCTTCACTAAGCTCTTCATCACTGATGAGCGATGCAATCGCATAAGCTGCGGCAAGCTTCATCTCGGTATTTATATCAGAAGCTCGTGCATCTAAAGCTCCGCGGAATATTCCGGGAAAAGCGAGTACATTATTTATCTGGTTCGGATAATCGGAACGTCCTGTGCCAATCACTCGTGCTCCGGCTTTTTTTGCAGCTGCCGGATCGATTTCCGGATCCGGATTTGCCATTGCAAATACTATAGCATCTTTATTCATTGATTTTATCATTTCTTCAGAAACAAGACCTTTTGCTGAAACACCGATGAAAACATCAGCGCCCTTCATAGCATCAGCCAGGCTTCCGCTCTGTTTTTGCGGATTCGTATACGAAGCAATTTCATTATGCAGCCAGTTGTCATAATGAGTGTCAGAACACAAAATGCCCTTTCGGTTGCAAGCGAGAATATTTTTTGCGCCAAAGCCGATAAGCATTTTTATAATAGCCGAGCCTGCTGCGCCCGCACCGGATAAAACGATTTTAATTTCATCTATCTTTTTGCCTGTTATTTTAAGCGCATTTATAAGACCCGCGATTACAACTACTGCCGTTCCGTGCTGATCGTCATGAAATACCGGTATATCAAGAACTTCTTTGAGTTTGTTTTCTATGAGAACGCATCTTGGAGCAGAAATGTCTTCAAGATTTATTCCGCCAAAAGTCGGAGCCATCATTTTAATAGCCGAAACGATTTCGTCAACATCTTTTGAATCAAGGCAAATCGGGAAAGCATCAACATTTCCGAATTCTTTAAAAAGAACCGCTTTTCCTTCCATTACCGGAAGTGCAGCATGAGGTCCGATATCTCCTAAGCCGAGGACTGCCGTACCGTCTGTAACGATTGCAACCATATTGCTTTTTGCTGTATATTTATAAACATCATCTTTGTTTTTGTATATATATTTACACGGCTCGGCAACGCCGGGTGTATAGGCTACAGATAAGTCAAATTTGCTGTTGACCGGAACCTTGCTGGTTACTTCTATTTTACCTTTCCATTCTTCGTGAAGTCGTAACGCTTCTTTTTGTAAATCCATCAGTTAACACTCCTTATTTTAATTATACATTCATGAGATACAAATTGAGTATCATACCAAATACCGGTATTGTAAATAACGAAAAC
>CAVIBE010000052.1:3655-4318 GCA_963640885.1 Oscillospiraceae bacterium
GATATATATGCAGCCGCCGGCATTGACATTGCAAATACAACAACGCAAAATACCAACGGATCTATTCCAAATACCTTAGGAACCCACATAAGTCCGAGGAAAAGCCCTCCGGGAACAACGACAAGCCTGATTACTGTGATTATAAGCAGCCTCACGTTTTTTACGATTTTGCTGACTCTGCTCTGACAGAGCTGTATTCCGACTAAGAGCATTGCCAAAGGTGCAGTCATATTTCCTAAATTTTCACAGGTATCCGCTATGAGCGGCGGGAATTTTATTCCTAAGAAAAAGATAAACAGACCTATAACGCAGGAAACAAGCGGTATAGAAAAAATCTTTTTCAGAGTATCTTTAATCGTGCCTGTAGTATTCTGGTCGTATATGAGCAGCAATGCGCCAGCCGAAAATATGACGATGTTAAATATCATATTTGCAATGATTGCCAGAAAAAGTCCCTCATCGCCAAAGACAGCATCTGCCAGAGGATAGCCCATAAATCCGCAATTTGTGAAAACTATCATCATGCGGTAAATTCCTCTGTCTTCGAGCGGCGCTTTAAGCAGTTTGACTATAAAAACCGATATGAAGCAACAGGCGATCAGCACTATTGCCATGAATACGGCTGATTGTACGGCTTTGCCCGCCATTACCGCCGTTCTGTCC
>CAVIBE010000053.1:0-2154 GCA_963640885.1 Oscillospiraceae bacterium
GTGCTATATAGTTGACGTTAAAGAAGAATTTATCACAGATTACATCTATCCTACAATGAAAGCAGGAGCTGTTTATGAAAATGATTATCTGCTCGGAACTTCTTTCGCAAGACCTCTCATAGGTAAGAAGCTGGTTGAAATCGCTCAGAAAGAGGGAGCAGAAGCTATAGCTCACGGAGCAACAGGCAAGGGCAACGATCAGGTTCGTTTTGAAACTACAATCCATGCACTCGACCCGTCTCTCAAAATTATTGCACCTTGGAGAATGTGGGATCTCAGATCAAGGGAAGACTGCATCGAATATGCGAAAAAACACAACATTCCTATCGCACAGACAAAGGAAAAAATATACAGCCGTGACCAGAACATATGGCATATCAGCCATGAAGGCGGCAACCTCGAAAATACATGGAACGAGCACAAAGACGATATACATGTAATGAGCCTCACACCTGAGCAGGCTAAAGACGTGCCTTCATTTATCGAAATCGAATTTGAAAAGGGTATTCCTGTATCTTTGGACGGAAGAAAAGTGGACGCGCTCAGCCTGATGAGAGTGCTTAACGAAATCGGAAGCGAAAATGGCGTAGGTACTATTGATATCGTTGAAAACCGTCTCGTAGGTATGAAATCAAGAGGCGTTTATGAAACTCCGGGCGGAACAGTTTTATATGCAGCTCACAAGGCTCTTGAAAAACTGATTCTTGACAGAGACACAATGTATCAGAAAAATCTCTTGGCACAGAAATACGCTCAGCTCGTATATGACGGACTTTGGTATACACCATTAAGAAGAGCTATAGACGCTTTCGTTGATGTTACACAGGAAAGAGTTACAGGAGTAGTAAGAATGAAGCTTTACAAGGGCAATGCTGTTGCTGTTGCAAGCAAATCAAAATATTCACTGTATAACGAAGAATTTGTTACATTCGGCGAAGATGATGTATACGATCAGTCAGATGCTGAAGGCTTCATCAACCTCTTCTCATTACCTCTCAAGATAAGAGCTATAATGGAAGCAGGACTTGGCGAGGATAAATAGAAATTCAGTCCGGTGTCATAAGACAGACAAAACGGCGGCAGAATGTCGATTATGAATCAAATTCAGGGCGGCTAACTGCCGCCTGATTTATATAGGAGAAAATTTATATGGCAAAAAAACTTTGGGGCGGAAGATTCGCAAAAAAAACAGCTTCATTGATGGACGAGTTTAATGCGTCTATAGAATTTGACCGAAAATTGTACAAACATGACATATTGGGAAGTATGGCTCATGCAAAAATGCTTGCAAAACAGGGCATTATCTCTGAAGAGGACAGAGATAGCATAGTAAAATGTCTCGGCGAGATTTTGGAGGATATAGAAGCAGGCAAGATAGAATTTACTATAGAATATGAAGATATTCACATGAACATTGAAACTATTCTCACGGAGAGAATCGGCGAAGCAGGAAAGAGATTGCATACAGCAAGAAGCAGAAACGACCAGGTAGCGGTTGACATCAGAATGTATCTCAAAGACGAGATTAAGGATGTAATTGAGCTTTTGAAAAAGCTGCAGCGCGTGATTATTGACGTAGCAAAAGAAAACAGAGAGACTGTTATGCCGGGATATACTCATCTTCAGCGTGCGCAGCCGGTTACTTTTGCATATTATCTGATGGCATATTATCAGATGTTTAAACGTGATATAGAAAGATTCGGCGATTGTTACGGGCGCACGGATTCACTGCCTTTGGGCTGCGGCGCTCTGGCAGGAACAACTTATAACACTGACAGAAACTTTTTGGCTGAGGAACTCGGATTTTCAAAACTTTGCGAAAATGCGATGGATGCAGTGAGTGACAGGGATTTTGCGTTGGAATTTTTGAGTAATTGCTCAATTTTGATGATGCACCTCTCGAGATTCTGTGAAGAGCTTGTTGTCTGGAGCAGCAGCGAGTTTGCTTTTGTCGAAATGGACGATGCGTACAGCACTGGCAGCAGCATAATGCCGCAAAAAAAGAATCCGGATATAGCTGAGCTTATAAGAGGAAAAACCGGAAGAACTTATGGCAATATGATAACTCTGTTTACTATAATGAAATCGCTGACTTTGGCATATAACAAGGATATGCAGGAGGATAAGCCGCCGGTATTCGATTCAGCAGAGACT
>CAVIBE010000053.1:2262-7581 GCA_963640885.1 Oscillospiraceae bacterium
TGAGGAGGATATGAAAAGTGGGTATTAACTTAGTCGGAAGGAATTTCCTTACTCTTTTGGATTATTCAAAAGAAGAAATTCTGTATATGTTAGATGTTGCAGCAAAGCTTAAAGCAAAGAAAAAAAGCGGCAAAAAGGGTACTCTTTTAGAGGGAAAAAATCTCGTAATGCTTTTTGAAAAAACCTCGACAAGAACAAGATCCTCATTTGAAGTCGGAATGCAGGACGAGGGCGGTCATGCTACATTTTTGGGAATGGCTGACAGCCAGTTTGGCAAAAAAGAAAGCATTGAGGACAGCGCAAAGGTTTTGGGAAGAATATATGACGGAATTGAATTTAGAGGCTTTGAGCAGAAAACGGTTGAGGACCTTGCGAAGTTTTCCGGAGTGCCTGTATTTAACGGCCTGACGGATTTTGACCATCCTACTCAGGCTCTGGCGGATTTTCTTACTATGACTGAGCATATAAACAAGCCTTATGAAGATATGAAGCTTGTATTTGTAGGCGATGGCAGAAACAATGTAGCAAACTGCCTTATAATCTGTGCTGCAAAACTGGGAACTGATTTTGCTATACTTGCGCCTGAATCTTTGCATACTGACAAGCAGCTTTTGAAGCAGGTTCAAGGATTTGCCAAAGAGTCCGGAGCTAAAATCACTGTTACTTCGGATTTTGATGAAGCTCTCAAAGGCGCAGATGCGATTTATACTGATATATGGGTATCAATGGGCGAAGAAGCTTTGCTCGAGGAAAGAGTAAAGCTGCTGACACCGTATAAAGTTACAATGAATATGCTCAGGAAAACCGGAAATCCGGACGTAATCTTCCTGCATTGCCTGCCATCGTTCCACGATATGCAAACGAGCTTTGCGCGCAAGGCAAGGGATGAATTCGGCGTTGATATTTGCGAAGTTACGGATGAAGTTTTCCGAAGCAAGCATTCCGTTGTATTTGACGAGGCTGAGAACAGGCTGCATACGATAAAGGCTGTGCTTGTAACACATCTGTCGGGATTTAAAGAAGAATAGAGGCGATTTGAAATGATAACGAGAGACGAAGCTTTAGAATTATTAAAAAAATATAATAAAGAAGATTTTCACATACAGCATGGACTGACCGTTGAAGGCACGATGAGATATTTTGCTGAAAAATTGGGATATGACAAGGATTATTGGGGCATGGTAGGACTGCTTCACGATATTGACTTTGAGCTTTATCCTGAGCAGCATTGCAAAAAAGCGCCGGAGCTTCTCAGAGAGGGCGGCGTTGAGGATGATATGATTCGTTCAATCGTTTCCCACGGATACGGGCTTTGCATTGATGATGTAAAACCTGAACACATAATGGAAAAAGTTCTCTTTGCGACGGACGAGCTTACCGGTCTTATCGGAGCTTGCGCATTGATGCGACCGTCTAAGAGCGTTCAGGATATGGAGCTGAAATCCGTAAAGAAAAAATTCAAGCAGTCGAGCTTTGCGGCAGGTTGTTCGAGAGATGTCATAAAGCAGGGAGCAGAAATGCTCGGCTGGGAGCTTGATGAGTTAATCTCGGAAACTATTCTGGCTATGAGAACTTGCTGCGATTAATTGCGGCAAGAGGCCAGAATACGAATAAAAATGAGTAAAACGTCGTATGCGGGTTCAAAATAAAAATGCAAAATAAAAAACGGGGGTATCCTGATGAATTGAAATTTTCAGGACGCCCCTTTTTATGTTCGATTTATTTGTTAGCTCCGCAGCATTTTTTGTATTTTTTGCCGCTGCCGCATGGACACGGGTCATTTCTGCCCGGCTCTTTATCTTTAACGATAGTCTTTGATTTCTTCCATTTTTTCTTGATTTCTTCACGTTTTTCAGCTGAAAGAGCTTTTTCCCACTGAGGAATATTGTAAAGATAATCAGCACCTGCTTCGAGCATGTTGAAATACAAAGCTTCAAAGTTTACTTTAAGATCGATTTCTGTGTCTGAAGTGGTTGCTTCAACGTCAAGAGGAGCTTTAAGGCTGCTGTTGATTCCGTCAAGAAATCCCGTAAATATAACTTCTGTTGTGTTAAATTTTTCAGCCAATTCTGAAACTACGCCTTTGAGATGTCTTCTTGGTTTAGAAACGATTTCTGTATAGATATCGGTTTCCGCTGTGCTGTAAGCTGTCCAAAAATCTCTTAGTGTTTCTTCTGTCTGGTTTTCGAGCAATTCTCGCCATTGTTCAAATAAAGTCATCTTTTTTTCTCCTTGTTATGAAAGTACTCTTAAAATGCTGGTTACTTCTTTTACAAAATTGTTTTGTTTAATTTCCTCAAGCGCGTCATCGAGCTGTTTTCGTTTTGTTTCGTGCAGGATATATATTACCGGTACATCGCTCAGCCCTCGGGAACGCTGCATTACGGACTGAATGCTTATACCATGATTGCCGAAAGCGGTTGAAATCTGACCTAAAGCGCCAGGCTCGTCGCCGACAAGGAAGTTTATGTAAAACATACTTTTGCTTTCGCCTGTAAGCTCGAGTTTTTCCTCTGTAATAGGATAAGGCTGCGACGGAGTAATATCCAAAAGGTCTGTGCCGATACACTTTGCAATTGATACGATATCGCCGACAACAGCACTGCCCGTAGGCATTGAACCGGCGCCTCTGCCGTAGAACATCAGCTCGCCAACCGCGTCGCCTTTGATGAACAGAGCGTTAAATTCATTATTAACCGAAGCCAATGGATGCGCATCAGCAACAAGTGTCGGATATACGTAATATTTTAATCTGCCGTTAGAGTTTTTTGCACCTGCCAGCAACTTTAATTTATATCCGAATTGTGAAGCAAAGTCAATATCTTCTTTTGAAATTTTTGTTATACCCTCTCTTGGAATTATTTTAGGGTCAACATAAACGCCGAATGCGATAAGCATCAAAATGCAAAGTTTATAAGCCGCATCCTCGCCCTCAACATCTGATGTAGGGTCTGCTTCTGCAAATCCCTTTTCCTGAGCCTGCTTCAGCGCTACCGAATATTCAAGATGATTCTCGCTCATTTGAGTGAGAATGTAATTCGTTGTACCGTTTACTATTCCTATGATTTCCTGAAATTCGTTGCCGCACAAAGGTTTCATCATTGCTGTTATAATAGGAATACCGCCGGCAACACTCGCTTCGTTAAGGAGAAGAACCCGGTTTTCCTTAGCCAGATTCATCAGCTCAAGTCCGTGTGTAGCGATAACCGCTTTATTAGCTGTTGCTACGTGCTTGCCGTTTTTCAGAGCAGCTTTGATATATTCATAAGCAGTATCGATACCGCCTATAAGCTCAACCACAATGTCTATATCAGGAGAATTTATAATTTCATAAGCATCCGTGGTAAGGATTTCTTTACTTACGTCAATGTCTCTTTTTTTGTTTACATCAGAGACGAGAATTTTTGAAATTTCAATATTGCTATTGGATAATCCGGATATTTTGTCAGCATTTTGTGTAAGAATTTTATATGTACCTTTGCCGACATTTCCTAAACCGAGTAAACCGACTTTTACATTTTTCATAAACACACCCTCATTTCTATGTCTGTGTAATAGTTTTGCCTGTGTTCGGGAGGAAACGTAAGTCCGCCCACAATTCACCATCTGATATGGCATAAACTGTACATAGACAGTATTATAGTATAAAAATAACAACTTGTCTTTGATTTTTTGAAAAAAATTAAGCAAAACCCCTAAAAATGGATGTTTTGAAGTAAATAATAAAAGAGCCGCCTCATTGAAGCAGCTCTTTTAAGTCAAGTATGTTATGTTTTTAGCTGAAGATTCCTAAACCGAAGAATGAATCCACCTGACCTACGAGGATGAATGCCATAGCTACCGGAACGAAGAACTTGATGCAGAACTTGTAGAATCCATATGCTTTGAACTCGTAGTCGCCGTTGATTTCGATTTCTTCCTTAATCTTGTCAGGACCTAATTCCCAACCAACAAAGATAGCAGTCATCATAGCTGCAAATGGCATCATGAGACCTTCAGAGATGAAGTCGATGAAGTCTAACCAGCAGTCATTAAATGAACCGATAACGCCAAGTGAGTTCTGGAAAGGAACCCAAAGTCCGTTTGAACCAAGACCGTCCATTGCGATTAAGAATGCGCCGAGGAAAATCAAAATGCAGATAACAGCTGTTGCTTTAACTCTGTTTGGTTTCTTTCCTTTAGCAATACATCTGTCTGTATATAAGGTTGCGATTACCTCTGTCAGTGAAATAGCTGAAGTGATAGCAGCGATAAATACGAAGAGGTAGAATATTGTTCCGAATAAAGGTCCGATTGCACCCATCGAAGCGAATACGTCCTGTAAAGTGATGAACAGGAGTGAAGGACCTGCTAAAGCTGCATCTGAACCACCTAAAGCAAAGGCAGCCGGAAGAACTGCAAGACCAGCCATAAGAGCTACCGCTGTATCTGAAATAACAACGATAACAGAGTTTTTAACTATGTTCTGTTCTTTTGTAAGGTATGAACCATAGGTTACCATAATACCCATTGCCAGTGACAGTGAGAAGAACATCTGTCCGCCTGCTGTTGCAAGTACGCCCATGAAGTTTTCTTTGAACGGTTCAAAGTTAGGCGCAAACATGAACTTGAGGCCTTCTGAAGCTCCGGGAAGTGTTACTGATCTGATGATAACAATGATAAGCATTACAGCTAACGTCGGCATACTTACCTTGTTGAACTTTTCGATACCATCTTTGATTCCGCCTTTTACAATGAGGAAGCAGAAGAGCATGAAAATTACAGTATAAGTTACACTGCCGAACTGGTTTGTGAGCATGTTTCCGAAAATCTCTGCGCCGGAAAGGTCCAATGTATTTACTGCTAAATCGCTCAGGTTGATGAACATGTACTCTAAGCAGTAAGCACCAAGTACAGAATAGAAGAACATAATAATGTAAGGAACGATTATTCCTAAAACGCCCAGCCATTTGAAATGCTTTGAAGCGTCCTTATAGGCCTGTAAAACGCCCTTGCCTGTTTTTCTACCGATAGACATTTCAGAAATCATGATTACGAAACCTACCAGGATTGCTAATGCTAAATAAACAATTAAGAATGCGAATCCGCCGTTTTTACCCATTTTGTACGGGAAGCCCCAGATATTACCGAGACCTACGGCGGAACCTATTGCAGACATGAGGAATCCGATATTGCTTCCCCAATTACCGCGATGATGATGTTGTTGTTCCATTTTTCTCTTTCTCCTTAAAATAAAATAATACTAAAAACATAACGGCATTTTATCACACAAGGTTTTTGTTTTCAACACAAAATTGTCAAAAAGGGACATTTTATGAG
>CAVIBE010000054.1:0-794 GCA_963640885.1 Oscillospiraceae bacterium
ATTATATACTGCTCAAACGCAGTAAGCATTCTGTGAACATCCTGTATACCGTTTCTTATTTCAAGAGTTTCGATATTCCTGGACAATATAACCGAATCGTCAGGGATAAATTTTGCAGGAGAATAGTAAATATTTCCTATTATTGCGTGAATCATATCGGTGCCTGCCGTGAAATTCATGCTCCTGTATTCGCTCTTTTCGTAAGGTATTTCATATACTTCACGGGAATCGGCAGAAATTACATAGAGATTTCCGCTGTAGCCGAAAATCCTGTCTTCGACTTTAAATGGAAGGTCGTATTCCATGTATTCGCTGCCGCTTAGATGAACAGATTTTAATTCACCGTTTTCGACGAAAATAATCAGGTCGTTTTCAATCCAGATGGACGAAGCAGCGTGATTTTCGAGAATGACTCTCTTTTCGCCCGAATAAACGTCAAGGGCTGATATTTTGTCGCCATCCGAAAATTCATAAAAAATAAGCTCGTCTTCTACCATATTAAGTGATGAAGCGCTACATCCTGGGCCCATAGACTTGTAAAGCGTCTGCACCATGTCGTTGTCGCTTATCGGAGCAACCTTGATGTTTATGGCATCTTTCTTTTTAGTTATAAAATACACAAATCCGTTTCTTACAACTATATCGGATTTACCTGCGCATGACTGATTGTTCCCATATGAATAATGGCTCAGACGATGCTTATATGTTTTATTTTGGCTGTCCTGAGTTTCGATAGGACTTCCGCACTCAAGACAGAATTTACTTTTTTCAGGTATATCGGCGCCACATTTGCC
>CAVIBE010000054.1:804-2481 GCA_963640885.1 Oscillospiraceae bacterium
ACATAAATACCTCCATTAATTTGAAATTAACGATTAATTATCTCACATTTTTGGATTTTGAACAATATATCTTATTAAATATCATTCGTAAATCACAAAAAATGTTGTATAATATAGCATATACAGGATGGACTGCGATTCGGCAGGCGCGGCTAATTAAGTGATTTGTAAAGTGATGCAGGTTTTACTGAAATTCTGATACGAAAATTTTTAAAAGATAGATAGGAATTATGTAAATGGTTAATTTGGGAAATGATTGGGATGAAATCCTGAAAGGTGAATTTGATAAGCAATATTATCGAAATCTCAGAGAATTTTTAAAACAGGAATATAAAACCGGGACGATATATCCGTCGATGTATGATATTTTTAACGCTTTGAAATTTACGCCATATAAAGATGTTAAGGTTGTTATAATCGGTCAGGATCCGTATCACGGTCCGAAGCAGGCTCACGGCTTGTGCTTTTCGGTTCAAAAAGGGGTGGCAATTCCGCCGTCGCTTTTAAATATTTATAAGGAGCTGAACTCGGATATAGGATTTAAGATTCCGCAGCATGGTTATTTGAAGAACTGGGCTGATCAGGGTGTCTTGCTTCTCAACGCTGTGCTTACGGTTAGAGCCGGTGAGGCAAATTCTCACAAAGGGAAGGGGTGGGAGATTTTTACCGATACTGTTATAAAACACCTAAATGACAGGCAAGAACCGCTGGTATTTATGCTCTGGGGCGCTAACGCAAAAGCAAAGGGCGCTATGATTACAAATCCGAATCATCTGGTTCTGACTGCGGCTCATCCGAGTCCGTTGTCGGCATATAACGGTTTTTTCGGATGCAGACATTTTTCAAAAGCTAATGAATTTTTAAAAGCAAATGGCCAGGCTGGCATAGACTGGACCATTGACTGAAGGAGAGGAGAATTAAGATGAGCAGTTTATTTAAAAAGTACCCATATGAATTAGAGCCTTTAAAGTATGATTTGAATCAGCTTGAGCCTTATATTGATGCAAAAACTGTTGAAATTCATCATGGCAGACATCAACAGAATTACGTAAATTCGCTTAATGCGGCTTTGGAGCAGTTCCCGGAATATCAGGCTTGGACTCTGGATGATTTTTTCAGAAAAGAAACGCAGATTTATGCTGAAGCAAGGACTAAGATAATGAGAAATGCGGGCGGAATATTCAATCATGAGGAGTATTTTTCTCACATAAAGCCAAATGCGAAACCTCAGCCTGAAGGTGAGCTTGCGGATGCAATCGTGGAATTTTTCGGCTCTTTTGAAAACTTAAAGAAAGAATTTATGGAAACTGCGCTTGGTATATTCGGCTCGGGTTATGCGTATCTTATCGTAACTCCGCAAAGCTGGCTGCAAATCATAAGCCTGTCTAATCAGGAAACTCCGGTAGCTTACAACTATACGCCAATCGTCATCGCCGATGTCTGGGAGCACGCATACTATCTTGGTTATCAGAACAAAAGAGCGGACTATCTTGAAAATCTGTGGAAGCTTATAGACTGGGAGCAGGCGGAACAGATTTTTGAAAAAATAAACGAAAAAAACAAAAAATTTGAGTTTGAGTTTTAGGACGTATTAAATTTGATAAATCATTTTTTAATGTATTTCGTATAAATGTGCATTTTTAATGATTTGCCGTAGGAAACGTGCCTGTGCGCCGT
>CAVIBE010000054.1:2491-3665 GCA_963640885.1 Oscillospiraceae bacterium
CTACAAACCTGCTGCGCCGATCTATGCCACCGCCGAAAATGGAGGTATTCGTGTCGTTCCGCTTCAATTTTTATCATATTCAACTATCGAGGGGCTTACGTGCCAAAATTCGGTCAGGGATTTTAACTGACTGATCGCTTTGGAATCCGGCTTGTGAACATTGACAGCTCTAATCATTATGTTTTTGGCTGTATGCTCAAGACTTGTAAATTCTATCATTGAAACATCGTAACCCCACTCCTGGAGTTTAAGCTGACGTATGGTATCGGTCAGGATGGCACAGAATCTTTCCCTTAGGATACCCTGTTTTAACATCGGCTCATGCAGCTCGTTTTTAAGCTGTCTGAAAAGCTCGTGCTGACAGCAGGGGACTGACAGGATTACCGAAGCATTCCAACGCTTAGCATTGATGAGAGCGAAATCCGTAGCCGTATCGCAGGCATGGAGAGTAACTACCATATCCGCATACGTGTCCTCATATTCGGCAATATCTCCGATTTCAAACTTTAATCCCTCATAACCCAGAGAATTTGCAATCTCGTTGCAGAAGTTTATAACATCCGCCTTGAGGTCGAGCCCGGTAATGTCGACATCTATTCCAAGTTGTTTTTTTAAATAATAGTAAAGTGCGAAAGTAAGATAAGCTTTTCCACAGCCGAAATCAATAATTTTCAGCTTTTTCTTGTCCGAAAATTCTTCCATTACATCTCCGACTATTTCCAGGAATCTGTTTATCTGGCGGAATTTTCTGTAATGTTTTTTAAGTACCTGCCCGGAATCGTTCATAACTCCAAGTCTTATTAGAAAATCGCAAGGATTGCCGTCGGGAATTATATACTGCTTGACGTGATTGTGCTCAACTCCCTGAGGCTTCATGGATGGAGATTGTTCAATTATTCTCGGTTTGTCCGGTTTTGCTGCTAAAATCTGGTAATCAGCCGAAACGGTAAAAAAATTCGCCTGCTTAAAGCTTGTGTTTATAAGCTCCAAAACGAGGTCGGAAAATTCGTCAGCGGTAAGATTTTCGTGCATAACTTTTTTGGGATAAACGTACTCCGCCTGATACAAAAGCTCTTCGCCGGATGAAAAAGGACGGATTATGACCTTCTGATACGGAAGCGTTTTTTTCGCTTGTTTCCTAAAACCAGACGTATAAGAGATTTTTCTTCAATTA
>CAVIBE010000055.1:0-888 GCA_963640885.1 Oscillospiraceae bacterium
GTCGACAATCAGCTCAGAGGCCGTTCCGGTCGTCAGGGCGACCCGGGTTCTTCTCAGTATTATGTATCGCTTGAAGATCCTCTTATGAAGATTTTCGGCGGCGAGCGTATTCAGAACATGGTGCAGAAGATGGGACTTGAGGAGGACGAGGCTATTGAAGCTAAGGTTCTGAGCAAATCTATCGAGAATGCACAGAAAAAAGTTGAGGGCAGAAACTTTTCAATACGTAAATATGTAATTCAGTATGATAACGTAGTAACAAAACAGCGTGAAATCATATATAAGGAAAGAACGAGAGTTCTCGAAGGCGAAAATCTCAGAGATCACCTTTTCTCAATGCTGGATGAAATCGTTGGCGAATACGTTGAGATGATGACGGTTGTTTCAAAATATCCGGAAGAATGGGATTTTGAAGAATTGCAGAAAAACATAAGCAAGATTTGTGCTAACGCTCCTGTTGTGACTTTTGAAAATATCGAAGAGCTTGACCCGGAGGACATAAAAGAAGAAATTCTGAAAAAGTTTGATGAGATTTATCAGAAGAAAGAAGAAGAAATCGGCGAGGAACATATAAGAGAAGTCGAAAGAATGATTCTGCTGAAAGTTGTAGATACAAAATGGATTGACCACATTGATGCTATGGATCAGCTCAGACAGGGTATCGGTCTCAGAGCTATCGGCCATGAAAATCCGGCTGCGGCATATGCTAAAGAAGGATTTGAGATGTTTGAGGAAATGATAAAGAGCATCAAAGACGACATGGTTAAATACTGCTTCAATGCGACTGTGGAAACTACTACAGACAGAAGCGAGGTTATTTCCGGAGGCTCAAATATTAAGCAGGAATTTGTGGACGAAGAAGCAAATCGCGCACATGGCGTTGAGGCG
>CAVIBE010000055.1:944-11493 GCA_963640885.1 Oscillospiraceae bacterium
GGCGCCGCTCAACAATCCGGGAGAGCCGCCACGTCAGGAGCCTATCAGAAAAGGCCCTAAAGTAGGAAGAAATGATCCTTGTCCTTGCGGAAGCGGGAAAAAGTATAAAAACTGTTGTGGAAAGGATGAGTAAGAATGGTGCAGTTAGACCAGATTAAGTACGAGCTTAATCAAAAGGCTGAAAATATAAAAGAATTGGGTGTTTCCCTTTGACCGGGATGGTCTTAAAAAACGAATGAAAGAATTGGATTCGCTCGTAGAGGCGGACGGATTTTGGGACGACCATGAGAATGCACAAAAGGTGTTGAAAGAAAAGAAGTCGATTGAAGTAAAGCTCAGAGATTTTGGAAATCTCGAAATTGCTTTTTCTGATATTGAAACTTTGATTGAAATGGCTGAAGAGGCTCAGGATGAGTCTATGATTCCGGAAATAGAGGATCTTTATAAGCAGCTGAACAAGGATATAGACACTATGACCGTAAAGGTGCTGCTTTGCGGAGAATATGACAGAAATAACGCTATCATCTCGGTTCATGCGGGTTCGGGCGGCACTGACGCTCAGGACTGGGCTGAGATGCTGGCGAGGATGTATACCCGCTGGGCGGAATCCAAGGGATATAAAGTTAAAGTCATTGATTATCAGGATGATACCGAGGGCGGCATAAAAAGTGCGACTTTTTTCATCGAAGGAGAGTATGCTTACGGTTATCTCAAAAATGAAAAAGGCGTCCACAGAATAGTCAGAATATCCCCGTTTGATTCGTCAGGGCGACGTCATACTTCTTTTGCGTCGCTGGATGTGATGCCTGAAATTGATGACGAGATAAATCTCGAAATAAATCCCGAGGATTTGCGCATAGATACCTATCGCTCGAGCGGAGCAGGCGGTCAGCATGTAAACAAAACTGAGTCGGCTATAAGAATAACCCATATACCTACGAATATAGTAGTAACCTGTCAGAATGAGAGGTCTCAGCACCAGAATAAGGATATGGCGATGAAAATCCTCAAATCAAAGCTGATAGAGCTTGCGCAAAGAGAGCACAAGGAAAAGATCGATGAGCTTAAAGGCGATTATGGTCAGATTTCCTGGGGAAGTCAGATCCGTTCGTATGTGTTCCATCCGTATACTATGGTCAAGGACCATCGGACAGGCGCTGAAGTGGGTAACGTTCAGGCTGTTATGGACGGCGATATAGACTATTTTATAAATGAAAAGCTCAAGGGAACGGTGAAGGAACAGTAACGAGATGAAGATTAAAGCTGTAATGATAGATTTTGACGGGACTCTTGCCAATACCAACGAGGTTATAATCAAGAGCTTTCAGCATACATACAGAACTTTTCTGGGAAGAGAAGAGGACGTCGACAAAATAAAAGCCTCGTTCGGGGAGCCGCTCAGAGTTACGATGGGTAAGGTTTTCGGAGAGGAATACAAGGATGAGGCGGTTAATGTTTATCGCAGTTTTCAAAACGGGCGTTTCGGAAATCTGATAGAAACTTTTCCGGGAATGGATATCTTAGTGAAAAGGCTGAAAAAAAGCGGATACAAGGTGGCTGTGGTTACGTCGAGGATAGAAGCGAGCGCGCTTGAGGGGCTTGAAAAATTCGGGCTCACGGGTGAGCTTGATGCGATTACGACGATAAACAACATTACCAGGCATAAGCCTGATCCGGAATCGATAAATGTGACGCTCGAAGCTCTGGGAATGCGCCCGGAGGAGGCTGTCATGATCGGAGACAGCCGGTTTGACATAATGTGTGCTCAAAATGCGGGTTGCCGTTCGATTCTGGTAGATTGGTCTGTTGCGGGAGAGAATGAGAGAAATCGTCTCAAGGCGGATTATATTGCAAAAAATGCGGAAGATATATTTGATTGGATAAACGAGAATTAAGTAGAATAAGATGATAAATTTGTATTACGGGCGGTCGGATACGGATCGCATGAAATTTATGTATGAAAAAATAGCGCAATACAGAATGGACGGCGGGAAGTCTGTTCTGGTCATTGTGCCGGATCAGTATACGCTTGAAGCTGAAAAGGCCGCGCTGAAAATGCTTAATACAAAAGGGCTCATGGATGTTGAAATCATGAGCTTTTCTCGTATGGCGGCAAAATTAGTCGGCGATACAGCAGGGGAAAAGTACATAGACGATTCAGGCAGAAGCATGATTTTGAGAAAGGTTATATCTCAAAATAAGGATGAGCTGACTGTTTTTAATACTGCCGCAGGCAAAACCGAGTTTGTAAAAATGATGGGCGATATGATTCAGGAGTTCAAGCAGTATAAAACTCAGCCTGAGTTTGTTTGGCAAATAGCTGAAGACAATTATGAAAAATATTCCGGCAGTATGCTGATGAAAAAGCTCGGGGATGCGGCGCGGATTTATGCGGCATATGAGGCTGAAATCGAGGGGAAATATTACGATACAGAGGATTATTTAAGCGAGTTGTGTCAAAAAATATCTCAGAGGGATTTCTTTTCAGAAACCTTGGTATGGATAGACGGTTTTGAGTTTTTTTCAAAACGGTTATTGTCGGTTATAGAGAGCCTGACGGAAAAATCAAAGGAAATTTGCATTTCGCTGTTGTATTCTGAGGCTGATTGCCGTGATTACGGCATTTTTGCGCCAATAGAAAAAACTTTGCGGGAAATTGCTGAAATCGGAGAAAGATGTAAAGCTCAGGTCAAGCTTAATAAAATTCCGCCAAAATATACAAAAACACTTTCTGATGACATAAAACATCTCAGTGAGAATCTGTTTGCTTATCCTTTTAAAAAGTATGAGGGCAATATGCAGGGAATTTCGCTCTGGCATTGCGAGAATCGTGAGGCGGAGATTGAGAGAATTGCGGAAGAAATTATACGGCTTGTGAGCGAGGAGGGCTACCGCTTTAAAGATATCGCTGTGGCGGCGGGGGATTTGCCGGAAAGAAGAAGTCTTATCGGCGGGATTTTTTCAAAAGCCGGAATAAAATTTTTTGACGGCAGTAAATCTGCTGCGATTTATAACAAATATATGCAGTTTGTGCTGGCAATTTGCAGAAAGGAGAGCGTATATAGCTCAAATGAGAGCATATTCAGGATTTTGGATAGCGGTATTTTTGAAATTTCGGCTGACGAGGCGGAGATTCTTCAGAATTATGTTGTTAAGTATAATATTGAGGGCAGTCTTTGGAAAAATGATTTTTATAAGACCGACAAACGAGGCAAGAGCGACGATGAAGTCGTGGCTGAGCTGGACGAGGTCAATAAAATAAGAAAAAAATTCGTTGAAATGGCGGACTTGTTTTATAAATACATTGACGGCTGCGTTACGGGGCGGGATTTTGCGGAAAGGTTTTTCTCGTACCTGAAAGATGGGCTTAGGATGGACGAAAAAATACGTCTGGATGCGGAGCGGCTGAAAGCCGGTCAGAAGCAGGAATATGGCGGAATAACTGTGCAGCTCTGGAACAGCATGACGTCAATACTGGGACAGATGCAGAATATTCTTGAAGAATACGAGTGCAGCCGAATAGAATTTTTTGAAATCCTGAGAACCGGAATCGAAAGCCTCGAACTTAGCTTAATTCCGACTACCATCGACCAGGTTCTTATCGGGGATTTGGATACGGTGAGAATGAGCAGGGCAAAAGTGCTGATAATTCCGGGATTTAACGATGGGATTGTGCCCGCTTCGGGTTTTGAAACGGGTATACTTAGCGAGAATGAAAAGAAAAAGCTCAATGAGATTGCCGGAGAGCTTTGTGTGCCCTTTGGCAGCCGGCTCGAACAGGAAAAATTAAGCATTTATCAGGCTTTGTCGCTTCCTGAGAAAAAACTGATAATAAGCTCGCTTGCGGCAGGTGATGATGGGGAGCAAATGAATCCGTCGCAGCTTTTGATTAAAATAAAAAAGAGTTTTCCTCAGCTCTCTGAAGAAAAGGTGGAGCTTCGGTCTGTTTCTGAGGATGAAAGCTTTATGCCGGAATTTTTTGCCGAGGGCAGAGCTTTTGCAAATAAAGAAGCCTATATTTCTCAGGACAGCTTTTTGGCTATGTACGGGCAGTCTGCGCGAATGAGCCCGACGTCGTTAGAGGCTTATGCGCGATGTCCTTTTGCGCATTTTATGAAATATGGAATACGGGCGGATGAGAGAAATGTCTTTGAAATATCGGCGCCGGAAATGGGTACGGTATTTCATGAGGTGCTTATGAGATTTTCTCAGAAAGTCTCGGATGAGAATTTGTGGAGCGTGATGAATGAGGAACGCTGTGAGGAAATTATAAGCGGGCTTGCTGAAGCGGTGGCGGGCGAGCATAAGGGCGGCTTTATGTTTGAGGGACCGATAGGCGAGTATCGTATTTCGAGAATAAAGTCTGTTTGTGAAAAAACTGCATCGATGGTTGCTGAGCACGTGAATCGGGGCTTGTTCAGCCGTTTCTATTTTGAAATTCCTTTCGGCGTCGGCAGGGAAATGCCGCCGATTAAGTTTGAGACAACAAATGGGAAAACTGTATTTTTAGAGGGTCGTATAGACCGCATAGATTTAGCGCCTATGGCGGATGGTACTCTCATAAAAGTAATTGACTACAAATCGGGGAACGACAAGGTTGTAAAGAAAGAGATTATTTCCGGGTATAAGCTTCAGCTGATGCTTTATATGGAGGCGGCTGCTGAGGGGATGAAAAAGAAATATAAGGAGATTATTCCGGCCGGTGTATTTTATTTTAAAATACAGGAACCGTCGGCTGACGGCAGCGGCGCTGACCCGCAGGATTTTGAGGCTTTTGCTGATTTTGTGGACAAAAATTTCAGAAAAGCATATAAAATGGACGGAATAGTTGTAAATGAGCCGGAAATTATTGGAGCTATTGATGAGGATTTTTCGGGATTTTCGGAGATAATCAGAGTGAGAAAGCTTAAAAACGGTTCGACAAAAGGAACTGGTGATTTTGCTGCTGTAAATAAGGGCGAATTTCAGGGGCTTATTGACAACACTCATGAAAAGGCTCAGGAATTTTGCGAGTCGTTCACAAGCGGGAATGTGTGCATACAGCCGATGAGAATAGATGATGATACTAAAGCCTGCACCTGGTGCAAGTTTAAAAGTATATGCAGCTTTGACACTCGGATTCGGGGTTTTGAGTATAAAAAGTTATAAAAATTATAGGCACTAAAACACTTGTCAAAGGGTGGAAAATTCTGTATAATCAAAGAACAGGATTACCGTTTGGCGGTTCGGTCACTCTCCTATGAAGGGAGGTGGCGTCTATGAAGAATATTACATATTCAGAATTGTTTCAATTTTGTATATTAATATCTGACGTCATTATGATTTGCATAATGGCGTTGAAATAGAAACGTGACCGTCAAAACAGCTGTTTGACGGTCTCTGTCCGTTATTGAGGACTGGCCGCCAGCTCAAAAGCGGTAATCCTTTTCTTATGTCCATTATACGCATATTTGCGGAGAATTTGCAAGTATATTTTGGATAAATTTCGGGAACTCCACGGGTGAAAATTATTGTGCAGGCAAAACATATGAGCTATTTTTTTAATTTGAACCTTGTTTGGGAAGTAATATCCGGTGATCTTCCTGAATTAAGAGATGAATTGCTTAATATTTAAAATCAGAGCGTTGAAAATCAGAGTCACAGATTATAAATAAAAATTCCCCGCAACATCCATACGAGTTGTTGCGGGGATTGTTTTGTCCTAAATTAAATCTTCCATGCTGTATTTGCCCGGGAGTTTACCAGATATGAACTGTGTGGCTTTAAGCGCGCCCTCTGCAAAGATGCTTCGGGAAAGAGCCGTGTGTTTCAGCTCGACGATTTCGTCAGGACCGGCATAAATCACAATATGCTCGCCCGGAATTGTTCCGCCTCTGACAGCATGTATGCCGAGATCCGTCAGCTTGCACTCGTCGTCCTTGCCATGACGACCGAAAATATAGTCTTTTTTTACTTCGCAGGCACTGTTAACCGCATCCGCAAGCAAAATTGCCGTGCCGCTCGGAGAATCCTTCTTCTGGTTGTGGTGTTTTTCCACGATTTCCACATTAAAAGAAGGCTCAAGCGCGGGCGTAATAGCCTTGATTGCTTTCGCTAACGCATTTATGCCAAGCGACATATTTGCAGACCTGAAAACCGGAATAAAATTTGAAGCCTCCTCCGCCTTTAGAATGCAATCCTCAGTAAGAGCAGTAGTGCATAAAACCAGCGGGAGCTTTTTTGTTACGCAGAAATGCAAAAGCGCCGGAACTGCACTGTGATTTGAAAAATCTATGACAACATCAGCCGCTACATCACATTCAGCCGCCGTCTCAAACTGCGGAAAATCCGCATCGTTATCCGGAAAAGTATCAATACCGGCAACAACAGTCATGTCTGGCTCAGAAGCAATCATCTTACTCAAAACCTTTCCCATTCTGCCGCTGCTGCCGTGAAGAATTATTTTCAACATTTTTATCACCTGCTATTATAAAATGCCATAATCGTGCATTTCTTTTTTCAATCTTTCAATAGTATGATCCTCAGGCTCGCACATAGGAAGCCTGTATGCAAGATCGCACTTGCCCATGAGATGAACCGCAGCCTTAACCGGAATCGGATTGACCTCGGAGAAGATCGCGTCTATAAGAGGCTTTTGTTTAAGCTGAATATATCTCGAGCCCTCTATATCTCCGGCAAAGTATTTTGCAACCAGCTCATGCGTATCCTTTGGCAGAATATTCGCTATCGTAGATATTACGCCAGAGCCACCCAAAGCAAGAATCGGCAGAACGTGATCATCGTTTCCACTGTAGAGCGCAAAATCCTCATCAACAAGTCGAGCCATTTCAACTATCTGCGAGATATTTCCGCTTGCTTCCTTGATTCCGATAATATTAGGATGCTTTTTCAGCTCCTTTGCAATCGCAGGAGTAATATTAACACCCGTTCTTGAAGCAACAGAATAAAGAATCGACGGAATGCTTACGTTTTCAGCATATTCCATGTAATGTCTGATAAGACCCTTTGGAGTAGCTTTATTGTAATAAGGAGTAACGTTCAGTATGGCTGAGGCACCGGCATCAGCAGCACGCTGAGCAAGGAGAACCCCCTGTTTTGTATCGTTTGAACCGGCGCCGGCAATAACCGGCACTCGTTTGGCAGCCTTATCTACAACGAATTTAATCACTTCTATGCGTTCATCGTAACTAAGGGTAGCAGCTTCGCCAGTCGTCCCGCATACAACAATACAGTCCGTACCTTCAGCGATATGCCATTCTACCAGATTTCCCAATGCATCGAAATCAACTTCTTTGTTTGGCTTAAGCGGTGTTATTACAGCCACGCCGGAACCGGTAAAAATTGCCATAAAATATCATCCTTTCAAATTAATTTATTTATCGAGCAGGAGCTCTGCGATCTGAATCGCATTTGTGGCAGCGCCTTTTCTGATGTTATCAGCAACAACCCAGATATTCAGCGCGTTTTCAGCACTGAAATCTCTTCTTACTCTGCCTACATAAACGTCATTTTTGCCTGCAATATCTCTTGCGAGAGGATATTCGTCATTTGCAGGATCGTCGACTAAGTGAAGACCCGGAGTTTCAGCCAGAATCTTTTTAACGTCCTCTAATTCGTAAGGCTTTTCAAACTGTAGGTTGATAGCCTCGCTGTGGCATGAAAATACAGGAACTCTGACTGTAGTTGCCGTAACCTTGATAGAATCGTCGCCGAGGATTTTCTTTGTCTCGTTAACCATCTTCATTTCCTCTTTTGTATATCCGTTGTCGAGGAAAGTGTCTATATGCGGCAGACAGTTGCCGGCAATAGGATGCGGATAAGCTTTGCACAGATCGTTTCCTTCAAGCCCTTGTTTGAGGTCTTCGATACCCTTTATGCCGCTGCCCGAAACAGCCTGATATGTTGAATAAACAACTCTTTTTATTTTGTATTTGTCGTGAAGCGGTTTAAGCGGCACCATAGCCTGTATTGTTGAGCAGTTTGGATTTGCTATTATACCCTTGTTCCATTCAACATCCTTAGGATTTACTTCAGGAACTACGAGCGGAACTTGTGGATCCATTCTCCATGCGCTGCTGTTGTCAACAACGGTAACGCCTTTTGAAGCTGCGATCGGAGCAAATTTTTTGCTTGTGTCGCCGCCGGCAGAGAATAAAGCGATATCTATATCTTTATCGAAAGAATTTTCGGTAAGCTCTTCAACAACATAATCCTTGCCTTTGAATGTAACGGTTTTACCTGCGGATTTTGCAGAAGCCATGAGGTAAAGATTATTAAACGGAAAATCAACTTCTTCTAATACTTTTAAAAATGTAGAACCAACCAATCCTGTTGCGCCGACTATGGCGAGATTTGGCTTTTTCATAAATAATACACCTCCGTCTTATTCTTGACACAATATTGCTGTGCGGAAATAATTTATATCAATACATTATATATTAAAGTATAAAAACATTTCAACAAATAACGCAAATTAATTTATATTAAAGTATATAAATCGGTTTTCAAAAGATGATTAAATTGGTATAATAACAAACAAGTCAGGCAGAAATTTGAATTATACGAGAAAAGAAGAAAGGAATAAGAAGTGAAATGATATCAGGTCATTCACAAAGGTGAGAGTATGAGTATTAGAATCGGTATTTTAGGTTATGGAAATTTGGGCCGCGGAATTGAGTGCGCGGTAAGACAGAATCCTGACATGGAGCTTAAGGCAGTTTTTACGAGAAGAGATCCGAAAACTGTCAAAATCCTCACAGATACGGCTGAAGTATATAGCGTTGAGGATGTAGAAAAATTTAAAGACAAAATAGACGTTATGATAATGTGCGGCGGAAGTGCAACAGACCTTCCTGTACAGACCCCTATTTATGCTAAGCTTTTCAACGTTGTGGACAGTTTTGACACACATGCGAAAATTCCACAGCATTTTGAAGCAGTTGACAAGGCGGCTAAGGAAAACGGCCATATAGCAATGATTTCGCTGGGCTGGGATCCGGGAATGTTTTCATTAAACAGACTTTATGCGAACGTTATTCTTCCTGAAGGCAAGGATTATACTTTCTGGGGTAAGGGCGTAAGCCAGGGTCATTCGGACGCTATAAGAAGAGTTGAAGGCGTAAAGAACGGAAAACAGTATACAATACCTGTTGAAAGTGCGCTTGAAGCTGTAAGATCAGGCAAAAATCCGGAGCTTACAACAAGACAGAAGCATACAAGAGAATGTTTTGTAGTTTTAGAAGAGGGAGCTGATCCGGCTAAAGTAGAGCATGATATAGTTACAATGCCTAACTATTTTGACGAATATGACACGACTGTTCATTTTATAAGCCAGGAAGAGTTTGATGCAAATCACAGCGGTATTCCTCACGGCGGATTTGTTATACGTTCGGGCAAGACCGGCTGGAACAAGGAGCACAACCACGTTATCGAATACAGCCTTAAATTAGATTCAAATCCTGAATTTACATCAAGCGTTATTTTGGCATATGCGAGAGCTGCATACAGAATGGCTTCAGAGGGTCAGACCGGATGCAAAACAGTCTTTGACGTTGCACCGGCATATTTAAGCCCGCTTGGCGCAGACGAACTCAGAGCTCATATGTTATAGTGCAGCTAAACTTTAAAAAGACATTTATTTCAGGGCGATTTTATCATCGCCCTTGATATTCTTTATGGGGGCAGATTTATGAAAGATAAAAATATTTTACTCAGATCCATTGATTCTTCAGGCACTTTCAGAGTATTTTTGGCAGATATGACGAAAATGGCTGAAGATATAAGAAAAATCAATGATTCCACACCGACGGCAACAGCAATTTTAGGAAGAGTTACTACGGCGGCATCCCTCATGGGAATGATGTCTAAAAACTACGACGACAGACTGACGATAACTTTTAACGGCGGGGGTCCTGCCGGAAAGATAACAGCGGTGGCTGACGGTCATGGAAATGTAAAAGCGTATATGATAAATCCTCAGGTCGATCTTCCGCTGAACTCAAAGGGCAAGCTCGATGTGGGCGGAGCTGTAGGAATCGACGGAAGCGTTACGGTTATAAAAGATTATGGATTCGGAGACCCGTATGTGGGCCAGACTCAGCTTGTTTCGGGCGAAATTGCAGAGGATTTGGCTTCGTATTTTGCAATTTCTGAGCAGCTGGCAACGGCGGTGGCGCTGGGCGTTCTGGTTGACGTCGATTATTCCGTAAAAAGAGCGGGGGGATTTCTCATACAGGTGCTTCCATATCCGGACGAAAAAATTCTTACAAAACTCGAGGAAAACATAGCGAAAGTATCGTCAATAACTGCACTGATGGAAGAAAGTAAGGATATTTACGAGGTTCACGAAAAAATCTTTGAAGGCATCGAAATGGAAATTATGGACGAGTCTTATCCTGAGCTCAGGTGCGATTGCTCTGAAGAGAGGATGGAGCAGGCTCTCATAAGCATAGGCAAAAAAGACCTTCAGGAGATAATTGATGAAGACGGTCAGGCGGAAATCGTTTGCCATTTTTGCCGCAAAAAATATACTTTTGATAAAGCTCATCTT
>CAVIBE010000055.1:11503-13644 GCA_963640885.1 Oscillospiraceae bacterium
GCTTGAGCAGATATAATGAAAAAATAAAAAGAGAAAAATATCAGATTGTGTAAAATGATTTTAATAGTAGCCCCTGTTTCTTTGTGATATAATTAAACGTAAAACATTTATAAATCAAAGAAAGAGGGGATTTTATTTTGAATAATTTTGAAGCGATCATATTAGGTCTTATTCAGGGATTAACAGAGTTTTTGCCGGTCAGCAGTTCTGGCCATCTGGCAATTTTTGAAAATATAATGGATATTCACGAGAGTCAGGTGCTTTTCTTTGCAGCTATGCTCCACGTAGGAACGTTATTTTCTGTATTTGTAGGATATTGGAGCGATATTGTAGCTCTCGTAAAAGAATTATTTGGCGCATTTAAAGATTTATTTACGGAAAAAAGCTTTAAAATCAATAAGAATCCGACAAGAAGAATGGGATTTATGATTATAGTTTCTGCGATTCCGACCGGAATTGTAGGCTTTTGCCTGTCTGACTTTATCGAGTCGCTGTTTACTAAAATGGTATTTATCGGCGTGGGATTGCTGATTACAGGTACTATTTTGTGTATTGCAGAAAAATTCGGTGCGGGAAAAAAAGACGAATACGGAATGAGAGTAAGAGACGCGTTTTTCATCGGCTTATGCCAGTCTGTTGCTATCGCGCCGGGAATTTCAAGATCCGGCTCAACTCTGGTTGGCGGCTTGTTCAGCGGGCTTAACAGACCTTTAGCGGTAAAATTTGCGTTTCTCATGTCGATTCCGCCGATTGCCGCATCAGGACTTATGGAAATAAAAGCAGCTATAAGCCAGGGACTGGCAGGCGTTTCTGTACTTACTGTTGTGCTTGGCGTTTTAGTATCATTTGTTGCAGGACTTGCTGCTATTAAATGGATGGTAAAAGTAGTTACAAACAAGAGATTGTTTTATTTTTCAATATATACCTGGGTTGCAGGCGCGCTTGTTATAGTGCTGGGACTTAAAGGTATTCTGTAATTTTAACGAATCTGAGAAACTGGAGGACGTGATGGCAGAAACAAAAACAAAAAAAACAACGACATCTCAGCAAAAGGCTAAGAGTACTACCGCAAAGGGTTCTTCTACCGGAGCACGGCGCGGAAGACCTCCGGGGTCTAAGAATCAGAACAGCACTCCAAAGTTGTCGGCTGAGGAAAAAGCAAGGATACAAAAAGAGCAGGAAAGAGAACAGCGAATAAATCACATAATTTTGGCAGTCGTTTTGCTTGCCATAAGTGCGTTTTTGATAATATCGATATTTTCGGGCCTGGCGGGAGCGATAGGAAGAGGAATCAGGTATACGATTTTGGGCCTGTTCGGATTTATGGGATTTATATTGCCATTTTATTTTTTGATTTACAGCATTTTTTTGATAGCAAACAAGGAAAACAAAAAAGGAAAGACAGGAACAATCCTTTTTATGATTGGATTTTTTATCCTGATATCTGTGACGTATTCTATAGCGACGATGGAAGAACTGAGCCAGATCAGTTTCGACTGGGATTGGCTGAAGGATTGTTTTACTCAGGGGACAACCGGTAAAGGAGGCGGATTCATCGGAACGCTTATTGCGTTTGCTCTGGCAAGCCTGATTGGAAAAGGAGGCGCGCTTATTGTTACGATAGCCGGCAGTATTATAATGCTTGTTCTTACGGCAAACAGGCCTTTTGCGTGGATATATGAAAAGATAATGCAGCTTAGAGCTGAAAGAAAGCTTGAGCGCGAGGATTTCTATGACGATTATGACGATGATTACGAACATGAGGAGCAGCTTCATATAAAGGATATAGAAGAGCGGAGAGCGGCTGACGCGGCTAAGCAAAAAGAATCGAATGACAGGTATGTCAGAAAGAAAAAGATAATTAATTATCTGAAAGAGGAAGAGGCCGCGATGTTCAGTCAAAATGACGATATGGCAAATGTAGATTTGGACGATATCGGCGGAAGTAAAAAGCAGAAGGCCGAAGAAAAAGAGGCTGTGATTGAGGAAGCCGGAGATTCGGCGCAAGTGGAAAAGAGTCTGGGGCTTGGCGATGCGGATTATATTTATTCGGGACAATATGGCAAAAAAGCTAAAAAAATAAAGCGAAAAATGGAAAAATCAAAGCCTAAGCAGGTTGATGCAGGTGAATCGGCTCAGGT
>CAVIBE010000056.1:0-5094 GCA_963640885.1 Oscillospiraceae bacterium
TGTGTGAAAACATCGCACAGAAATAAGAAAACGGCACATTTACAAGGAACGACACACCTGTTCACGGAACGGTTATGAACCGTTCCCTACGCTGAAACTTTGAAAAATGCACGTTTATGTGATGCGGCGGCAATATGGGTGGGCAAAATTTATTAATTGTTCGTGCAAAACGTTGATTTTTTCGTGCAAACAGCATATAATATATTCATTAACGGAAAGGAGATGATTTTATGCCCGGCACAACCACGAATATCAGCATCCGTATGGATTCGGATTTAAAAGCACAGGCCGATGCACTTTTCAGTGAACTCGGCATGAATATTTCTACAGCATTCAATGTTTTTGTCCGTCAGGCTCTGCGAGAGGGTCGCATCCCGTTTGATATTTCTCTGAATAAACCAAATTTAGAAACGATTGCTGCCATGATGGAAGCAGAAAGGATTGCAAAAGATCCGTCCGTGAAAGGATATAACGACCTGGATGAACTGTTTGCAGATCTCAAATCATGAAAAAAACAAAATATACAGTAAAACCCACCTCGCAGTTCAAAAAGGATTTTAAACTGGCTATGAAGCGAGGTCTGAAAATTGATCTGTTGGAGGAAGTGATAACCACCCTCGCAATGGGAGAAAAGCTCGCCGAAAAGCACAAGGATCATGCGCTAACCGGCAATTGGATCGGACACCGCGAGTGTCATGTTCTTGCTGATTGGTTGCTGATCTACCACATAGAAGACGAAGTTCTGGTGCTGACCTTGTCTCGCACCGGGACGCACAGCGACCTGTTCTAAAAACCAAGACCCCTCAGAGTTGAATCCGAGAGGTCTTTTTCTGCCTGATTAGAGGCAGTTTCAATTTTTAATTTTTAATTTCATCAAAATTTTTATTCATCATATGCCGAGTCGCATGCCTTGTCGAAAATCGCTTCAACCCCTGCTTCAGGTTTTTTGTCAGCCGAAGATACAACAACCGATACGATAAAGCTTACGATAAAACCGATCAGCAATTCGTAAACGCCCGTCTTTGCCGAGAAAGCCAAAAGCCACACAATATCAGCAACCGCGCCGGCAATAATTCCGGCAACCGCACCCTTGTATGTAAACCTTCTCCAGAACAGCGAAAGTATGACAACCGGGCCAAATGCCGAGCCAAAAAGACCCCACGCATTTTCAACCATTTCCATGATCGCCTGCGCACCAGAACCCTTGCTGCTTGCGATAAAGTAAGCAACTGCGGCAACAATTAAAACGAGCACACGACCTACCCAAAGCATCTCGTTATCAGACGCATTTTTCTTGATTACCGGTTTATATATATCATTTGTAAATGCCGAAGACGCTACCAGAAGCTGAGAATCAGCAGTTGACATAGACGCCGCGATTATAGCCGCAAGCAGAAGCCCCGCAATAAACGGCGGGAAATACTGTCTTGCCAGCACTATAAATACTGTTTTCTGAAGTCCCATCGGGAGCAGCTCGCCCGCAACAAGCATTCTGCCGAAATAAGCTATAAGTATAGTAGCTGCCAGCGAAAGCAATACCCATACGATAGCAACAGCAGCCGACTTTTTCATCATGCTCGGTTTTTCAATCGACATAAATCTTACCAGAATGTGCGGCATTCCGAAATAACCAAGTCCCCATGCAAGACCCGAAACAATATCTGTCCAGCTTGCGGAGAAGAAGTCAGGCACAAATTCATATACAGTACCGTCGTTAGCATTAACATAAACAGTGCTCAAGGCTGAAGTATCTATAGCACCGGTAGCAATAACTACAATAGGAATAGCCAGAAGTGCAACCAGCATCAAAAGTCCCTGGAAAAAGTCTGTCCAGCATACAGCTTTATAGCCGCCGAGGAATGTATATATAATTATTATGGCTGCAAATATGAGCCTTGCTGCATTATCTCCCAGATTAGGGAATAATGTGGTAAATACTGTTGTTCCGGCAACAAATGCAGAAGCAACATAAATTGTAAAACTTACTAAAAATACAAGTGCGCATATAATACTGAGAGTATGACTCTTTGCTAAAAATCTGTTAGAAAGGTATTCGGGGAGTGTTATCGAATCTCCTGAGGCTTTAGAAAACTTTCTAAGCCTTTTGGCAACTATCAGCCAGTTGAGTATAGTTCCTATCGAAAGTCCGATTCCAATCCATGCTTGTCCGAAACCAAAAGCAAGGATGCTTCCGGGCAGTCCCATAAGAAGCCAGGCACTCATGTCGGAAGCCTGGGCACTCATTGCCGTTACCCACGGGCCCATCTGACGATTGCCAAGGAAATATTCAGCACCGGAATTATTCTTAGTTACGACAAAGAAGTATATTCCGATAGCAATCATTAGGATAAAATATAGTACAAACGCTAAAACTTCAAAATTCATAATTCTTATCACTCGTCCTTTCTATGTAATTTTGTATACGCGCAGAATTTAATGTATCATAACGCATAAAAGAATGCAATGACCTTTATCCCTTAAAAAGCGGATAAAATGGTCTTTTTCGTTAAATTTTGCACGAGTTTTTTTGATGATGACATAAGAAAAAGTGATAGGTTTTAAAAAATCACGTGAGGCATTCAGGACAAAAAAAAGGAACGATACGTCGGTTTTTCGAAACGAACCGTTCCTTGCGGCGTTCCACCGCCGCATCACGACCGTGAGGCAAAGGAACAATCACGGACAGTTTTCCTACAATTGCAAACCCCACAGGTCGCGGATCGCTCAACACAAAATCAGATCCACGAGACTAGACGCAGGTCGTTTCTCCTATAAAATTCCGAATCCCGCAACCTCACTAATCGGCAGCGAGAATACTATCGTACCTGCCTCGCTGTCAGGACCCGCTTTTTGTAAAATCGCCTTCATTATCTCAGACTTTTGCTCCGTTTTCGCAACCATCAGAATAATCTCCTTTTCTTTTCCGATTGATACGTTAAAAAACTTAGCCTTTTCCTCATCAGCCGTGCCCTTTGCATGAAGCACCGTTCCACCGGTTACCCCCGCTCCTCTCGCCGCATTCATTACCAAATCAGTTCGCCCCTCATTGGCAATCGCCACGATCAGCTCATATACATAATTAATCTCAGGCGCATATTTCGCGCTTTGCTGCTCATTATTTAAAAATGCCACAGTTTTACCTCCTCCAACACTTTTTATAGGAAGCGATACAACAATCCCATGTCCCGGCACACCTATAAAAAGCTTTTGCTTTTGCATTTCAATAAAACGCTTCGTTTGTTCCTCATTGGCAACAGTTAAAACCACACGCTTTTCCGTGCTCTCTATTCCCAAAAGATCCAGCATACTGCGCACCGCCGTCCCGCGTCCACGCATCGTCGTCGTCATTTTTAAATTAAGTTCCCTGCATATTCCGGTCAAAATCTCCAGAGCGCCGGGTTCACAAATTGATATAATATAATTCATTATGCAGTCTGCTCCTCCCACAGCTCTACTATATCGTAATCTCCGTACTCAGGTAAAGCTTCTTCTTTAATCTTATTCTTTCGTCCGTATATAACTCCGACCGCCTGAATAGATATCAGCGGCATCATCGCAACCATCGCTACAGCGCCGAACGCATCAGTTACAGGCGAACCGCCAAAAGCCTGACTCGCCCCGATAAAAAATTGAAGCATAAAAGTTGCAGTCATAGGCCCGGATGCAACTCCACCCGAGTCAAAAGCAATCGCCGTATATATATCCGATACAAAAAATGTCAGCACAAGAGCTATAATATATCCCGGTATCAGGAAATACATAATAGAAATTCCTGTTATAACTCGCAGCATCGACAATCCCATTGCAAGCGCAATTGCCACAGAAAGACTGATTTTAATTGCTTTTCCCGGGATCGCTCCCGCGCTTACGTCCTCTATCTGCTTTTCAAGAACAGCTACCGCCGGCTCTGCGGAAATTATGAACCAGCCGAGCAGCATCGCCAGAGGAATCATTATCCAGCCGCTGCTTTCTATCGCCAGATTAGAGCCAAGAACAAATCCCAACGGTGAAAATCCCACGTTTACGCCGGTAAGAAACAGCACCAGACCTATATATGTATGCACCAAACCGACAAGGATTCTGCCCAGATTATGTCTTGAAAGTTTAAGAGAAAAAATCTGGAAAATCATAAATAAAGCAGCTATAGGAAGAAGCGATAAAGCCACCTCTGCCATATAATCAGGGAAAGCTTTAAGATAACTCAGCCCTATTTGCGTAGTATTGTCATAAGCCGTGCTGTCAATCCCTATAACCCCGTTTGTGCCTGAATAGAAAAAGCCAAGCATCAAAACAGCGATGATAGGTCCTATGGAGCACAAGGACACCAAGCCGAAACTGTCGGCCTCAGCCGCCTTATCGTTTCTGATATGAGATACGCCGACACCTAAAGCCAAAATGAACGGCACCGTCATCGGGCCTGTAGTTACGCCGCCCGAATCAAAAGCAATTCCTAAAAAATCAGATTCAGAAAAAGCTGCCAAAACAAATAACATAGTATAGAAAAAGATAAGCAGCCACCTGAGTTTTATGCCGGTTACTATTCTCAGCATACATATTGCCAAAAACAGTCCTACGCCGACGCCTACCGCAACGAGCAGCACAACGCTGTTGATATTAGGCACTGTTTCCGCCAAAACCTGTAAATCGGGCTCCGCAATCGTTACCGCAAACCCTAGCGCAAAGCTCACAACCAATATGAGCGGGAGCTTTTTTGTCTTTGTAATCGCCGTTCCTATCTTGCTTCCGATTGGAATCATCGAGCTTTCCGCGCCCAATGTGAAAAATCCCATCCCGAGAACTACCATTACTGTTCCGAGCAAAAAGCTCAGCAATATGTCCGTTTTAAGCGGCACAACGCTCAGGCACAAAATTAAAACAATAAGGAGAATCGGCAGCACCAGCCCTGTTGATTCCTTTGCTTTTTCATAAATTAAAGTACGTTTTTGTGTAAAAAAATCTCGATCCAAACTATAAAAAACCACCTTTCTTTAAGACTTCAGAAAAAATAACTTGAAAAATCACTTGCAAAATTGCAAATACCCGAAACTTTAACGTTTCGACATTCGTTTTTTGAATTATTATGCACCCGGATTC
>CAVIBE010000057.1:0-3071 GCA_963640885.1 Oscillospiraceae bacterium
TGCTCCTTAAAATTCGTTTTCTTGTTATTATATCGCATATTTACACTAAATTAAAGTTTTTGATGAACAGTTTTTTTCGCGAGTTTTTATAAAAACTTTAGATCTTGTTTTTTTCGTGCAACGTGCAAAAAAGAAGAGAACAAAACATGATTTCATCCTCTTCTTTGAATCACATATTTAAATCACATATTTTAGGCTACGCTTCGCGGTGGTCGATTACGCGCTTTGTTTTCTTCTCGCTTCGAGGCAATGTTCCAATAGGCACAACGTTAATCTTTGGCGTAACGCTCATCTTCGATTTGAAAAGACTTTTAATCGTCTGTCCGGTCTTCGCAAAGTCTACACGGCCTTCCGCCTCGATCGTCAGCATTATCATGTCGCGGTTGTTCGACTCGTCATGTGCGATATTAATGTTGTATTCACTCGATACGCCGTCAACCAGACTTAGAAGCTCTTCAACCTGACTTGGGAACATATTCACGCCATGTACCTTGAACATGTCATCACTACGACCTTTGATCATATCCAGTCTCGGATGTTTTCTGCCACACGAGCACTCACCGGGAATAATTCTGGAAATATCATGTGTACGGAAGCGCAGAAGCGGTGCGCCTTCCTTCACAAGCGTCGTAATTACGATTTCGCCCTCTTCACCATCAGCTACCGGCTGCAATGTCTTCGGGTCGATAATCTCGATATATACATAATCATCCCAGTAATGCATACCGTCATGTTCGTCACAGCTGATTCCAATGCCCGGTCCGTAGATTTCCGTCAATCCATAAATATCGTAAATTTGAACTCCAAGCTCGCGCTTGATATATTCACGCATCTTATTGCTCCATCGTTCAGAGCCAAACACGCCTTTCTTCAAACAAATCTGGTCATGCAATCCGCGTTTGTTGATCTCCTCTGCCAAAAGCAAAGCATACGAAGATGTCGCTGTCAAGACGGTTGTCTTCAGATCAATCATCATCTGAATCTGTTTGTCTGTATTGCCCGGTCCCATCGGCACTGCCATTGCTCCGAGCTTCTCGCAGCCTGCCTGAAATCCGATTCCGGCTGTCCAAAGTCCGTATCCCGGTGTAATCTGAATACGATCCTTTTTCGTAATTCCTGCCACTTCATAGCAACGCGCAAACATCTTCGTCCAATCCTCTATATCCTTTGCAGTATAAGGAATTATGACCGGCTTGCCTGTCGTCCCGGAAGAAGAATGTATTCGCACTACGTCCTCATCGGGTACTGCCTGAATCCCGAGAGGATACGCATTTCTAAGCTCTGACTTGCTGGAAAAGGGCAGCTTTTCAAACTCTTCCTGGCTTGATATACCATCAATCCCTGCTTCCCTATAAATCTTTCCATAATAGCTGTCTGTCTGAATCAAACGCTTAATTTGTGCATCTACCAGCGACAGCTGTAACTCATTTAATTTCATCCTTCTGCCCCCTTATTCATTCCGACTTCAAAGCCTGCGAAAAATGCCGCTTTGTTTGTTTCTATGTATTTTGCCGGCACGCGTTTTTCAATCTGTGCAAGCACGGTTTCTTTACTGATTCCGAGCCTCCCGCTTCCAACTGCCACACCTAAGATTGCAATATTGAAATAACGGGAAGATCCAAACGGTGCGCAAATTTTCTCTGCGTCAATCACGACACAGCTACATTTCTTTTGCAAATACGAGATCATCTCTCTACCATCGTATCCGGTATCCTGCAAGGATTCCGTTACCGGCTTTACAGGCACGCTGTTTACGATTACAATTCCATCTTTTTTCAGATATTCTAAGTTACGTACAGCTTCCGCCGGCTCAAATGCCAAAATCATATCTGCCGCGCCTTTTGGAATTAGCGGTGCATATGCTTCGCCGATTCTCACGTGACTTGTTACCGAGCCTCCTCGCTGAGCCATCCCGATTGTCTCTGCCGAATGAACAGGCGAGCCTTCATCCGTCGCAGATGCTGCAATAATTTTTGATGCCAGCACCGTTCCCTGTCCGCCGATTCCGCAGATTAATATATCTTTATTCATGAGCGGATTCTCCTTTCATGGTATTGCTCTCGATAGCCTGAACCGGACAAATCTGAGTACACAAGCCGCAGCCTGTACATAAGTTTTCATCAATCGTCACGTTTCCATCTATGGTAATAAGCGCCGGGCAGCCAATCTCACGTATACATTTCTTACAGTTAATGCACTTCTCTGTGATAAGGCATTTGCCCTCTGGCCTGGCAATCGCAATACACGGATATTTGAAAATAATCGCTTTAACTCCCGAAAGCTTTGCGCATTCTTTCACTGCAGCCACCGACGCATCAAGGTCTAACGGATTTACAGTCATGATCTTGTGTACGCCAATTCCTTCTAATACTTTCGCTATATCTACCTTGTCCACGAACTGACCCATCATGTTCCGTCCGATTCCCGGATGCGGCTGATGTCCTGTCATTGCTGTTGTCGAATTATCCAGCACGCAAAGAATCATATCTGCGTTATTGTATACCGCATTTACCACGCCGGTCATGCCCGAAGCAAAGAATGTCGAATCTCCCACAAATCCAAAGCAGGTTCCTTCCTCATCAATCCAGTGGAAGCCCTGAGCCATCGTGATTCCGGCGCCCATGCAAAGGCACGTATCGACCATGTCGAGCGGCATCGCATTTCCAAGTGTATAACATCCGATATCTCCGCAAAAATACGCTTTCTTTCCCTTCATTGCCTGCTTTACGGCATAGAAAGACGCCCGGTGTGGACAACCTGCGCACAAAACGGGCGGCCGAACCGGAAGTGCCGGTGAATCGCTGACATCAACTCCATGCTCCGGCTTCTCAGTGCCAAGGAAATCGCTCAGAATATCTGCAACCAGATTAGAGTTGTTCTCGCCGCTTGACGGTACTTTTGCATCTAACTTTCCTGATACTTTGATGGACAGCGAATGTTTGCCTGCAAGTTTCAAAATCTGTTCTTCGATATACGGGCTCAGCTCCTCAATACAGAGCAGCTCATCCACGCCATCTAATGCCTGAAGCAGGAAATCCTCCGGCAGTGGATAGGCTGTCGCAAGCTTGATG
>CAVIBE010000058.1:0-2533 GCA_963640885.1 Oscillospiraceae bacterium
CATTAGCTGCTGGTATCAAACCTGTTTCAGAATTAGTTAAATTCCAGGACATCGAACTCATCTTCAACGGACCTTTCGGCGGTTGGATTCCTGCTCATAATGAAAAGATGGAAACAACAGCTCCTGGCATCTATGTTGCTGGTGACACAACAGGTTCAGAAGAAGCTAACACTGCTCTTGAAGAAGGTAAACTCGCTGGCGTATCAGCTGCTGAAGCACTTGGTGTTATCACAGCAGAAAGAGCTGATGAGTGGAGAGCAGAAATCTGGGAGAGACTTGATGGTCTTAGAACCGGTCCTTTCGGTGAAAAGAGAGCTATCGCTAAGAGGGAAGTTATTGCTCAGTTCCCGGGCGTAGCAAAAGCTTAGAGAAAGGGGATAGAAAACAATGTCAATTAAAGAAGTTGGATATATCAGCAAGCAGGAATTAATCGATGCACATCAGGACGTTAGTGATGCAAGATATGCAAAAGGCCCTGTAGCTGTAATCGAATGCGTTCAGGAAATTCCATGTAACCCATGTGAATCTGCATGTAAATTCGGAGCAATCAAAATTGGTACTCCTATCACAAACCTTCCTAAGATTCAGGAAGACAATTGCACAGGCTGCGGCGTATGCGTATCAAAATGCCCGGGTCTTGCAATCTTTATCGTAAATAAGGCTTATTCAGACACTGAAGCAACAGTATCATTCCCTTATGAATATTTCCCAACACCTGCAGAAGGCGAAGAATGGGAAGCTGTGAACAGACAGGGCGTTGTACAGTGCAAAGGTAAGATCGTAAAGGTTATGAATCCTAAAGCTTTCGACAGAACACCTGTTGTTACAGTAGCAATTCCTAAAGAATTTGCTGATGAAGTTAGAAGCGTAAAAAGAAAGAAAATATAACTGTTAAGGAGGCAATATAATGGCAAGAATTGATGATGAAATGCTGGTTTGCCGTTGCGAAGAAGTAACAGTTGGCGAAATCAGAGAAGCAATCGCTCAGGGCGCATTCGACGTTGTGGGTGTTAAAAGAAGAACAAGAGCCGGTATGGGTCTCTGCCAGGGCAAAACATGTGAAAAAATGGTTCAGCAGATCCTCTGCCAGGAACTGGGCGTAGGACCAGACGCAGTTGGTACATCAAGCGTTAGACCTCCGGTTAGACCAATCAGCTACGGCGCATTAGCAGAGGGGGTATTCTAAAAATGAAATCATATGATATCATCGTAATCGGTGGAGGTATAATGGGTACAGCCAGTGCTTACTACCTCACACAGGAAGGTTTAAAAGTTGCTCTTATCGAAAGATATGACATAGCTAGTGGTACAGTATCTCATACAGACGGATATATCGGCGCATCCGAAAAACAGCCGGGCGTTGACTCAATGCAGGGTGCTGAATCAATGAAATTATATGACGAAATGAGAAAAACATTTGACTATGATTTCGAATATTCAGCAAACGAAAACGGCGATCCTATCGGTTTCGTATATTTCTGTGATTCAGAATTCGAATTCGAAAAGGCTAAAGAACAGGTTGCTAAGAACCAGGCTATCGGTATCGAACAGTATGCTGTTGACCCATACATCTTACAGCAGTTAGAACCAAACTGCGCTAAAGACCTCACAGGCGGTATGTGGGTACCAAAAGATGGTGCTGTATGTCCTTACAGAGTAGCATACGGTTTCGTTGAAGAAGCTAAAAAGACAGGTTTACTTGATGTTTATACAAGAACAGAAGTATTAGATATCAAACAGAATCCTACAACAAAGGCTGTTGAAGGCGTTGTAACAGACAAAGGCGATTTCGCAGCTCCTAAAGTTGTAAACGCTGCTGGTTGCTGGTCACCATTCATCGGTGCTATGGTTGGCATGGAAGTTCCAATCGAACCGAGATTTGGTCAGTTAACAGTAACAGAAAAAACAGGTAAAATAACTCAGAACAGACTTGCTCTCGAATATGGTTATTACCTCACAAAGTTCTTCCAGGACGGCGAAAGACCAATCAGCCCACTGGTAAAGGCTTACAATGTATGCTTAAATATCACATCTGACTTAACAGGTAATACAGTAGTTGGTGGTTGCCGTCTGTTCAGAGGATATAGCATCAAATCAGAATACAAAATTATGCAGGCTGTTGCACAGAGAGGTATCAGATACTATCCAATGCTGAAAGAATTCAATTGTATCAGATCATTTGCTGGTATCAGACCGTTCTGTCTCGACCATCTGCCAATCGTATCAGACGTTGAAGAAGTTCCTGGATTCTACATGGCTACAGGTCACGAAGGTGACGGTATCACATTAGGACCTATCACAGGTAAACTTATTTCTCAGTATGTTACAGGCAAACCATTACAGTTCGAATTAGCTCACGAACTCGCTTGGGACAGATGGAAGCATAAGGACATCGCTGCTATGAAGGCTAGAGAAGAAGAAAATACTAGAGCTCTTCACGCAGTTGAACAGGAATTCCTTAAATCATTAGAAAAATAGTGATTAAATAATCAAATAATTGAAAAATTATTGATACTAATATAGTATATTGTTC
>CAVIBE010000059.1:0-7434 GCA_963640885.1 Oscillospiraceae bacterium
ATCTATGTCCTTAGGCGCATCCGGATATTTTTCAGCGAAAAATTCTTTTGTTTCAGATTCAACCTTAGCCATGTTTTCAAGTCTTTCAACCTTGTCCGGCGTATAGATAGCAGCCTTCATCTTATCTTCAGCAAAAGCCTTAACGTCAGCTTCGATTTCGTCAGGAACTACGTGAATTACAGGTTCCTTCTTAGGTTTGCCAACCTTTGCAGCGATATCTTCAATAAATGCAACAATTTTTTTGATTTCTTCATGCGCAAGCATAATAGCTTCGAGCATATCGTCTTCTGAAATTTCCTTAGCGCCGGCTTCTACCATCATGATAGCGTCTTTTGTGCCTGAAACAACTAAGTGAAGAGTGCTCTTTTCTCTCTGTTCGAGAGTAGGATTTACTACCAGCTCGCCGTCAACTCTGCCGATAAGCACAGAACCCGTAGGTCCGTCAAACGGAATATCTGAAATTGAAAGTGCAACTGATGAACCTATCATAGCCACGATTTCTGAAGGGCAGTCAAAATCTGCGCTCATAACAGTTGCAACTACCTGAACGTCATTATAATATCCTTTAGGAAACAAAGGTCTTATAGGTCTGTCCATCAGTCTTGAGCTCAATATTGCTTTTTCTGAAGCCTTACCTTCTCTTTTTATAAATCCGCCCGGAATCTTTCCTGCCGCATACATCTTTTCTTCGTATTCACATGTAAGCGGGAAGAAATCTATATCAGCTTTCGGCTCTGAAGAAGCAGTCGCTGTTATAAGGCAAACCGTATCTCCATATCTTACCATTGCTGAACCGTTACATAATTGAGCAACTTTTCCTGTTTCTACTCTGAGCGTTCTTCCGGCAAGCTCCATTTCAAATGCGTTAAAATCTACCATTTTTACCTCCAAATTATCATACTCATAAAAGAGGAATTCTGGCTTGACAATTTAATCTGTTGCATCCTTGCAATAAACTAAATTCTCAAGCCTATACCATTCCTTTTTTATGTTCATAAAGCGAGGTTTGAAAAAACCTCGCTTTTTTTAAAAACAAACTTATTTTCTGAGTCCGAGACGAGAAATAAGGCTTCTGTATCTTTCGATATCCTTTTCCTTTAAGTAATTGAGAAGATTTCTTCTCTGACCTACCATTTTGAGCAGTCCTCTTCTTGAATGATGGTCTTTCTTATGGATTTTAAGGTGTTCATTAAGGTGGTTGATTCTGTTAGTTAAAATAGCAACCTGAACCTCAGGGGAACCTGTGTCGCCTTCGTGTGTCTTGTACTCATCAATGATGATAGCTTTTTTTGCTTTTTCCATTTTAATTTTCTCCTTAATTATATTTATTACCGCTCTGCCGAGTAAAGCGTCGGAGTGTCGCCAAACACAGCATACGGCTTCGCTACCGCACTATTTTATCATATTAATCAATATGTGTAAAGAACTTATTCCTCTTCTTCATGATATTCTCTTGCGGTTTTGCAATCATGGTCAATCTGTCTGGCGAGCGCATCCACATCAGGGAATTTCATCTCATCTCTTATTTTTTTTATAAATTCGACCTTAATATCCCTGCCATATATATCCTTGTTGAAGTCAAATATGTGAGTCTCGATAACCCTCTTGTTATCGCCTATCGTCGGCTTGATTCCCACATTTGTAACCCCTGTATACTGCTTGAAATTATAGTCACATCTCGTTATATAAACCCCGTTTGACGGAGTAACCATAGCCTCATCTATGAGAATATTTGATGTCGGAAAGCCTATTGTGCGTCCTATCATATTCCCGCGGACAACTTCGCCGCCTATAGTATAATTTCTGCCGAGCAAAAGACGACATTCATCTACGCGTCCTTCTGCAATCAACTGTCTTATTAAACTGCTGCTGACGATTACGCCCTTAACTCTTACCGGATCCATGACATGGAGGCTGAAGCCTCTTCTTCTACCTACTTTCATGAGCAAATCAGTATCGCCCTTTGCCTGATATCCGAATCTGTAATTAAATCCGCAATAAGCTTCCTTCATTTTAAGCTTATCCATGAGAATGTTTATAATAAAGTCCTCAGGCTCGGTATGGCTTATTTGATAATCAAAATCTACGGAAAAAAGATAATCTATACCCAGGGCTTTTAACATATCAACCTTGTCTTCATAATACATTATGTTTTTTACGACCCGTTTTCCGGCAATCACGTTTTTGGGATGATTGTTGAACGTAAATACAGCACTTTTAATTCCGGAAATTTTTGCACTTTTAACAGCTCTTCTCAAAAGCTCTTTGTGACCTACATGAATACCGTCAAAATTTCCCAATGCCACTACCGTGTCCTTAATATCGCCTATATCATCTAAGGATTTGAATATTTTCATTATCCCGTCCTCCGTTAAAAATTCCTGTAAAATACTTTATGCGGAACTAACTTTTTTGTAGTTGTGTTTATGTATGCCATGGCGATAAACTCATCACCGTTATATACTCTATAATACTGAACATCCTTTGAAAAATCAATTTTTATTTCGGATAATCTTATGTGTCCCCCGTTGACGAACCATTTAGTCTGCTTTGGAGTAAGCTCGACTTTTCTGTATTCGTTTATCGGATAATCTGTTTTAAAAAGAAGTTCTTCTTTTGGAAACCCTTTTTCGAGATGAGCCTCAATTTCTTCAAAAGTAACCGCGTTTTCGATTGAAAAGCGTCCGCTTGCTGTTCTTGCCAAAAAGCTCATCGCAGCTCCGCATCCAAGTTTTTCTCCCATTTCAGTGCATATTGTCCTGACATATGTACCTTTTGAGCACTCCACATCGAAAAGAATACGATTTTCCTTTATTATTACAATTTTAAGCTCTTTTATTGTAATTTTTCTCGCTTTTACTTCGACATTTTCTCCGTTTCTCGCATATTCGTAGAGACGTTTTCCGTCAATTCTGACTGCTGAATACATCGGAGGCGTTTGCATTATTTCACCGCAATATTCTTTTTCAAAAGCATATACATCTTCCTCGTTTAAAATGAAATTTTCATTTCGTTCGAGCACATTTCCCCAAATGTCTCCCGTATCTGTTTTGATTCCCAGAACAAGCTCACATCTGTATTTTTTAAAATCCTGATCGAGATATTCCGTTATCTTGGTAGCCATACCTATACCCACAGGCAGAACTCCCACAGCCATCGGGTCAAGCGTCCCTGTATGACCGGTCTTTTTTTCTCCCAGTATTCTTCTGAGAACCTTGACAACATCGTGAGAAGTCATTCCCGTAGGTTTAAGTATATTTAAAAAACCGTCCATTAATTATTGCCACTTTCCTTGTTAAAAATTTTTGAGATTTCAGGATAAAGCACATCTTTCATATCCTGTATACTGCCATGTATTGTGCATCCGGAAGCTTTTTTATGCCCGCCGCCGCCAAATTTTGCCGCAAGCTGCGAAACATCAATATCATGCTTGGACCTGAAACCCAGTTTTATTACACCCGGCTCTATTTCTTTTGCAAATGCTGAAATTTCAATGCCATCAATATTTCTTATGATTTCAACAATTCCATCGCTGTCCTGAAAACTGCTTCCCGTTTTTTCATACATTGACATATCTGCAAAAGCTATTCCAAATCTGTCATTTTCTCTGAACTCAAGTGTTTGCATTATGCAGCTCTGAAGAAGATATTTTTCTTTTCTTTCGCTTTGAAATATGCAAACGCTTAGTGCATTCAGGTCGATACCGGCATCGAAAAGATCTGCCGCTATGCGGTGAGTTTGCGCAGTAGTTGACGAATATTGAAATCCTCCGGTATCAGTCACTATCGCCGTATATATCGCTTCAGCCGCTTTCGCATCAAGAGGCCAGCCTGATTCACGTATGAACTTATATATTATTTCGCCGGCAGCGCAGGCATTTTCGTCCACATAATTCATATCGGCATAATAGTCGTTGGTGGAGTGGTGATCCATATTGATTTTGAACTTGCCGCGTTCAAAAAGATGCTGCCTGCCGGCAAACCTTCTCATATCGCTGCAATCCACGGCTACCGCCAAATCGTATTCATCAAGAAGCTCTTCCTCTTTTTTTACAAATCCGTCAAAATCAATTATTTTCAGATTGTGAGGAAGTTCTTCACCTGCGAAAATATGAGCCGTTTTTCCCAGAGACACTAAAGCCCGGCAAAGTGCGGCGGCAGTGCCTGCCGCATCTCCGTCTATTATTACATGTGTCAGGATCAATACCGTTTTCGCTTTTTCAAATGTGCTTTTTATTTCAGAAAAAGAATTATTTTTCATTTTCATCATTATCTCCGTATTCACTCTTATCTTTATTAAGATCGTCTATGATTTTTGAAATATGCATTCCATATTCAAGCGCAGTATCAATCTTAAAAGTAAGCTCCGGAACGTGCTTTATTTTAACTGCTCGCCCTATATTGTTGCGAATAAAACCCGACGCTCTTTTGAGCGCATTAAGCGTCGCCTTCTTTTCATCCTCGCTTCCGAGTACAGAAAGATAAACCGTAGCATAGCTGCCGTCTGACGAAACGTCTACGGCAGTAATGCTTGTTATAGGGCTTATGTCCGGGTCTTTGAGATCGCCTCTAAGCATCATATTGCTTATTATTTTGCGTATTTCCTCGCCCAGTCTTCCGCTTCTATAGTTTTTCTGCATTATTTAAGATCCTGCTTTCTTTCTATTTCTTCCATTGCGAAGGCTTCAATCACGTCGCCCTCTTTTATATCGTTATAATTTTCAATACCGATACCACATTCATACCCTTGAGCAACTTCTTTCGCGTCATCTTTGAAACGTTTCAGCGAAGAAATTTTACCCTCATGAATAACGATACCGTCTCTTACAAGTCTTATCTGTGCATTTCTCTGAACCTTGCCATCAACAACATAAGCTCCGCCAACTGTACCTACATTAGGAACCTTGAATGTTGTTCTGATCTCAATTCTGCCGAGAATTACCTCACGGTATTCCGGATCAAGCATACCGATCATAGCAGCTTTGATATCAGCAATTGCTTCGTAAATAATTCTGTAAGTATGAATTTCTATATTTTCACGCTCAGCCATGCTGATGATATTTGCAGGCGGTCTTACGTTAAATCCGATAATAATCGCATTCGAAGCTGAAGCCAGGAGAATATCCGACTCAGTTACTGTACCTACACCTGAGTAAACAACCTTTACCGCAACCTCTTCGTTTGAAAGTTTTGCCAGAGATTCTGTAACAGCTCCCACAGAACCCATTACATCGGCTTTAACGATTATATTCAGCTCTTTAGTATCGCCTTTTTGAATCTGACTGAAGAGATCTTCGAGCGAAACTCTTGATTTTTCTTTGATTGTTTCTTCTCTGAGCTTGTTCTGTCTGTTTGTTGCAATAGTTTTTGCAGATTTTTCATCTCTTACTGCATCAACTTCGTCGCCTGCTTCAGGAACATCCTGCAATCCTAAAATTTCAACTGCGGTTGAAGGTCCTGCTTTTTTAAGCGGTGTTCCTGTCCAGTCGGTCATTGCTCTTACTCTGCCGCTGCATACGCCTGCTACTATAGGCTGACCTATTTGCAGCGTACCTTTCTGAACGATAACTGTAGCCACAGGGCCTTTTGCCTTGTCAAGTCTTGCTTCAACTACCGTACCTTTGGCAGCTCTGTCCGGATTTGCCTTTAATTCCAGCATATCCGCCTGAAGAAGAACCATTTCCAGCAGATTGTCTATGCCGACACCTGTTTTCGCAGATACAGGAACGCTTATGGTTTCTCCACCATAATCTTCCACGAGCACATCGTATTGCATGAGATCCTGCTTAACTTTTTCAAGATTTGCTTCAGGCTTATCTATTTTATTTATAGCGACTATAATAGGAACATTAGCAGCCTTGGCATGGCTGATAGCCTCTATAGTCTGAGGTTTTACGCTGTCGTCAGCAGCAACTACGAGAATAGCAATATCCGTTACCTGCGCACCCCTGGCTCTCATTGCTGTGAAAGCTTCGTGACCCGGTGTATCGAGGCATACAATCTTCTGACCGTTTGAATATACTTCAGAAGCACCGATATGCTGTGTAATGCCGCCGGATTCCGTTGCAGTAACGTTTGTTCTTCTGATTGCGTCAAGCAGCGAAGTTTTACCGTGGTCAACGTGACCCATAACAGTAATGATAGGTGGTCTTGGCAGGAGCTCATCTTCTCTGTCTTCGCGGGTATCTATGCCCTCTTCAACAATTTCCTCTTCAACGCTTCCTATTGTTACTTCAACGCCTAATTCTTCCGCAAGCAGAAGCACTGTATCTTCGTCTATATTCTGATTTATCGTAGCCATGATGCCCAGGCTCATGAGCTTCATTATTATTTCTGATGAAGAACGATCCACTTCTTCCGCAAATCCCTTTACTGTGATAGGAACATTTATAATAATCTTTGATGGATCTACGATTTCTTCCTCAACTTTTTCCGGCTTTGGTTTTTTCGGTGATTTTTTATGCTGCGGCTGTGAAAGATCTCTCATACCCTTATGCTGCTGATTGCCAAAACCGGATTTTGCGCCGAGGCCTTTCTGCTGTCTGTTCTTATCCTTTTCTTTCTCTTTGCCCTTATCACGTTCTCTTTCCTTAGCTCTGTCAGAGCCCGGTTTTTTCAGCATAGGTTCTTCCATTGATTTTGAACGTGACTGCTGGGAACGCTGAGATTGAGGTTTTCTGTAACCCTGTTCATCACCGCTTTCAAATTTGTTATTTCTCGGGCCACCCTGACCGTCTCTGTATGGTCTGTTTCCATCTTTCTTTGCGTCAAACTGTCTCTGACCGTCCCTCTGTGGTCTGTTTCCGTCTTTTTTCCCGTCAAATTGTCTCTGACCGTCCCTGTGCGGTCTGTTTCCGTCTTTTTTACCGTCAAATTGTCTCTGGGCGTCTTTATGCGGTCTGTTTCCGTCTTTTTTACCGTCAAATTGTCTCTGACCGTCTCTTGGCGGTCTGTTTCCGTCTTTCTTTGCGTCAAACTGTCTCTGACCGTCTTTGTGCGGTCTGTTTCCGTCTTTTTTCCCGTCAAATTGTCTCTGATTATCTTTCATAGGTCTGTCACTCTTACTTTGTCTGTTATCCGATGGTTTCTGTGATTTAGCGTCCTCTTTATTTTCTCTATTGTTATTTTTTGAAAATCTGTTTCTGATCAGCTTTTCCTGTTCTTGCGTAAGTGCAGCCATGTGACTTTTCACGTCAAAATTTGCCGCCTTTAAAGTATCCATGACTTCCCGGGTATTCACAGACAATTCTTTTGCTAATTCATGTACTCTGTATTTGGACAAGTCCAACACCTCCTGTTATATTCTCATACTTTCGATCTCCTTTGCTATCGCCTTTGCAAAATTTGAATCAACTATTCCGAATATATTTCTGCCATCCAATTCAGGCAGCTGCGACCTGATAACATCGCTTTCAATTTTATATATCGGAATATT
>CAVIBE010000060.1:0-5700 GCA_963640885.1 Oscillospiraceae bacterium
GATGACTCTGAAGGCAGAGGCTACTCAGTAGACTTATGCTCATATGCAAGAGTTAACTTTGGTTATGCAAACCTGAAGAAATCAGAATCACAGGACATTCCTATGCCAGATTTCATTTACAGCTGCAGCAACATCTGCCATACTGTATTGAAATGGTATGAAAATCTTGCAAAAGAATTAAATATTCCTCTTATTATTTTTGACTTACCTTTCAATCATACATATGATGTTCAGGATCATGCTGCAAAATATATTAAGGGACAGATTGAAGAAGCAATTAAGAGACTTGAACAGATCACAAAGAAAAAATTCGATTATGATAAATTCAAGGCTGTTATGGAACAGTCAAATAAGACTTCACAGATGTGGAAAGACGCAACAATGGTTGCAAAAGCAAAACCATCTCCATTAAACGGTTTTGACCTCTTCAACTACATGGCTGCTATCGTAACAAACAGAGGTACACAGGCTGGTTACGAAGTATTCAAACGTTGGAAGGAAGAATTAGAAGAAAAGGCTGCTAACGGTCTTGGACCTTGGAAACCGGGCGAAGAAGAAAAATTCAGAGTTATGTGGGACGGTATTGCTTGCTGGCCTTATCTGGGAACAACATACAAAGGTCTTAAGAATAACGGAATCAACATGGTTACATCAACATATCCTGATTCATGGACAATTCTTTATGATAATGGCGATATCGAAGGTATGGCTAAGGCTTACAGCGGTATCTATTGTAACAGCAATCTCCAGAACGGTGTTGACAGAATCACTCGTATCGTAGATGAATATTCATTAGACGGTATCGTATTCCACTCCAACAGAAGCTGCAAGCTCCTTGACTTCAGACAGTTCGAACAGCAGAGACAGATCGAAGCTAAAACTGGCGTAGCTACAGTTCTCTTCGATGGTGACCAGACTGACCCAAGAGCTTTCTCCGGCGAACAGTACAATACAAGAATCCAGGCATTCTTAGAAAGACTGGAAACTAAGAAAGAAGAAAGGAGAAAGGGATAATGGCTGATATTAAAACAATGATCGCTGAATTTGAAAAGGTTGCTCTTGAACCTGAAAAATCAGTTGCAAATTTAAAGAAAGAAACAGGCAAGAAACTCATTGGTATGTTCCCATATCATCTTCCTGAAGAAATCGTTTATGCTGCAGGAATGCTTCCTGTAGGTATGTGGGGCGGTCAGAAAGAAATCAAATTAGCTGACAAATATCTCCAGAGCTTCTGCTGCTCACTCATCAAAGAAAACTTTGAAATGGGTATGGACGGCACATACAAGAAATATCTTGACGGTGTTGTTATGGCTGCTTTCTGCGATACACTCAAGTGCATCTGCGAAGACTGGAAAGTTGCAGTTCCTGAAATGCCTCTCATCGCTATGTATTATCCGCAGAACAGAAAAATCGACGCTGCTATTACATATATGAAGAAAGAATTCGAACTCGCTCAGGCGCAGCTCGAAAAGATTGCAGGAAAATCAATCACAGAAGCTGATTTAGAAGTTGCATGGGAAGTTTACGAAGCATACAGAGCTGAATGCAGAAAATTCGTAAAATTAGTTGGCAAAATGCCAAATACATTAAACGCAACAAAGAGACATCTTGTGCTTAAAGCAGGATGGTTCATGGACAAAAAAGCATATACAGAAAAATTAGCTGCTCTCAACGCTGCTATCGAAGCTGCTCCTGCTGAAGAATTCAAGGGCGCTAAGGTTCTCGTTGAAGGCATCATCGTTGAGCCTATCGCACTTCTCGACGCATTCGTATCAAACAATTTAGCTGTCGTTGCTGATGACCTTTCACACGAAAGCAGAATGTTCAGAGTTGAAGGCAGAAAAGAAGGCACAGTTTACGAAAAGATGGCTTACAGAGTTGCTGATGCTTATGCAGATCCACTTCTTCTTGACGAAAAGAAAGAACACGGTCAGGAATTAGTTAAAATGGTAAAAGAATATGGTGCAGACGGTGTTGTAGTATGCGCTATGAAATTCTGTGACCCTGAAGAATATGATTATCCTATCTTCAAGGCTGAACTTGAAGCTGCCGGAATCCCTGTTCTTTACATGGAAATCGAACAGAAGATGGAATCAGTTGCACAGTATGAGACAAGACTTCAGGCATTTGCCGAAACTCTTGCTTAATTAAAATACTTATTTAGAAAGAGAGAACCGAATGTATTTTTTGGGAGTAGACATAGGCTCGTCTTCATCAAAAGCTGCGGTTATTGATGAAAATAAAAATATATTGGCGAGAGTGGCAAGAAATATAGGAACAGGTACGGATGGTCCGGCTATAGTAACTGCCGAGGCTCTTGAACAGGCGGGCATTACAAAAGATCAGATTAAATTCACTGTTGCTACAGGATACGGTAGAGTTACCTATACTCAGGCAGATAAGCAGATTACAGAAATAAGCTGTCATGGAAAAGGTGTTGCACATCTGATACCCGGTGCTCGCACCGTAATTGACATAGGGGGTCAGGATGCAAAGGTCATTCGTTTGACAGAACAGGGTAATGTTGATAACTTTGTTATGAACGAAAAGTGCGCTGCCGGGACGGGAAGATTCTTGGAAGTTATGGCGCGTATACTGAATTGCAGTCTCGATGATCTTTCTGACTTGGCAAAACAGTCAACCGAAGAGGTTGAAATTAGCAATACTTGTACAGTATTTGCGGAGTCTGAGGTTATATCTCAGCTTGCCCAGGGTACTGAACGAGCTGATGTTGCGAAAGGTGCGGATAACGCTATCACTTCACGTGTAGCGGGACTTGCACGAAGAATAGGTATCACACCGGTTGTTGTTATGACAGGAGGCGTTGCTAAAAATGAAAGCGTCGTTAAATGTATGGCAGAACACATCGGTTACGATATAACAGTGGCTCCGGATCCTCAAACGGTTGGAGCTGTAGGCGCGGCTTTGTTCGCCCTGGAATCGTTTAATAAAAAATAAAATACAGAAAGGACGTTGATTACTATGGAAATCAAAAAAATCGCTATGGTCGGTGCCGGCACAATGGGCAACCAGATCGCTATGCAGTGTGCTATCTGTGGTTATGATGTAACTTGTTACTCAAGAAGACAGACTACAGTTGATAAAGCTCAGGCTTTCTCAGACAAATGGTTCGCTGGAAGAGTTGCTAAAGGCAAGATGACTCAGGAAGAAGTAGATGACATTCAGTCAAGATTAGTTTTCACAAGCGACCTCGAAAAGGCTTGCACAGGTGCTGATCTCGTAATCGAAGCTGTTGCTGACGTTATCGACACAAAGAGAAAGGTATTAGCTCAGGTTGACGCTATTACTCCTGATCACACAATCTATGCTTCAAACAGCTCATATATCGTTTCTTCATTATTTGCTGATGCTGTTAAGCATCCTGAAAACGTATGCAACCTTCACTTCTTCAATCCTGTACTCGTTATGAAGTGCGTTGAAGTAGTAAGAGGTCCTCACGTAAATCCTGAAGTTATCGACGCTATGGTTGAATTTGTAAAATCAATCAAGAAAGTTCCTTCAGTAGTAAACAAGGAAATCTATGGTTTCATCGTAAACAGAATTTATAGTGCAATCACAAAAGAAGCTTGCTACATCTTAGACCAGGGTGTTGCTTCTGTTGAAGATATTGACAACGCTGTTAAGAACGGTCTTGGCCACAGCATGGGACCACTCGAACTGCTTGACATGACAGGTATTGACCTTGAATACGATGTATTAATGCAGAAATACAGAATGACAGGCGATCTCGCTGACAAACCATCACCAGCAATCGTTGAACATTATGCTAAAGGCGAATTCGGAAGAAAATCAGGTAAAGGTTTCTACGAATATCCTGCAAAATAAGCAAAGTTGAGAGGTTTAAACACGATATGGAAAATTTAGTTCTGTATGAAAAGGTTGGCGTTGTCGGCGTTCTCAAAATCAACAGACCTAAGGCTTTCAATGCTTTGAGCAGAGAAGTAGTAGATCTCATTGATGAAAAGCTCGAACTCATCAAAGCTGATGAAGAAGTCAGAGCTCTTATCGTAACAAGCGACGGCAATTTCGCTGCAGGCGCAGATATCGTAGCGATGGTAGAATTAGGACCGGAAGAGGCAAGACAATTCTTGTTCTCATCAACATTTAATAAGTTGGAAAACCTTGGTATTCCAACAATCGCAGCAATCTGCGGATATGCTCTCGGCGGCGGTCTGGAATTAGCATTAACTTGCGATTTCAGAATTGCATCCGAAGATGCAAAAGTAGGACTGCCTGAAATCACTCTCGGAATTATGCCAGGTGCAGGCGGCACAGTAAGACTCCCACGTTTAATCGGCGAAGCTAAGGCTAAGGAAATGATTATGCTGGGCGGTCAGGTTAAAGCTGATGAAGCTTTAAGAGTTGGTTTAGTGAGCAAAGTAGTTCCAAAGGAAGAACTTTTCGACGAAGCTATGAAACTTGCTGAAAAACTCGCTTCAAGACCTAAGTTGGCTTTAAAGGCAGCAAAAGAATCCATCAATTATGGAAAAGCTCAGGCTGCTGCTATTGAACACGAAGCTATCGTTTGGTCAAGCTTATTTGCAACACAAGATCAAAAAGAAGGAATGAGAGCCTTCGTTGATAAAAGAAAACCACAATATATTGGTAAATAGTAATTATTTTAGGAGGAGATTATTATGCGAAATGTAGTTGTAGTAGCTGCTGCAAGAACAGCTATCGGTACAATTAACGGTCAGTTCAAATCTGTATTACCTGTTGATTTAACAGTTCCTGTAATGCAGGCTTTATTTGAAAGATCAGGAGTTAAAGGAATCGAAGGAATGATCGATGAAGTTATCTGGGGTGAAAACTATCAGAGAACATACAAAGAAAACAACATCGGTAGAGTTTGCGCTGTAAAAGCTGGTTGCCCGGTTAATACAGCTCCTGGTATCACAATCCACAGAAACTGCACATCTTCACTTTCATCAGTTCAGTTTGGTTATTACATGATCAAAGCTGGCGAAGCTGATTGCGTTTTAGCTGGTGGTACAGAATCAATGACAGCTGCTCCTTTCATGACATTTGAAATGAGATCAGGTAAAAAATTCGGTCACTCAGAATTAAGAGACTCAATGTGGGATTCACTTTCAAGCGCAGGCGTTGGCTGCTCAATGGGTATGACAGCTGAAAACGTAGCTGAAAAATATGGAATCACAAGAGAAATGCAGGACGACTTAGCTTACAATTCACAGATGAGAGCTACAGCTGCTCAGAAGGAAGGCAAGTTCAAGGATGAAATCGTTCCTATCTATGTAAAACAGAGAAAAGGCGATCCTATCTGCATCGATACAGACGAATATCCAAAAGCAAATACAACTCCGGAAGGTCTTGCTAAATTAAGAACATCATTCAAAGATGGCGGTACAGTAACAGCTGGTAACGCTTCAGGTATGAACGACGCATCTTCAGGCGTAATCCTTATGTCAGAAGAAAAAGCTAAAGAAGTTGGCGCTACAGTATTAGCAAGAGTTGCCGGCGTATTCGTAGCAGGCGTTGACCCAGATTACATGGGCATTGGACCTCTCTACGCTATTCCACAGGCTTGTAAGAGAGCTGGAATCGAAGTTAAAGACCTCGACCTCGTTGAATTAAACGAAGCATTCGCTGCACAGGCTTACGCTTGTATCAAAGAATTAGGTCTTTCAAGAGACATCGTTAACGTAAACGGTTCAGGTA
>CAVIBE010000061.1:0-2111 GCA_963640885.1 Oscillospiraceae bacterium
GAAGGAGTTATTCGAATGAAATCAAAGAATTTTTCCATAAACAAGGCAATCATTTTAGTATTTGTGATGTCTGTTATCTTTTCTCTTGGAATCGCGCAGGTGTTTGCAACAGAAAACGATACGACTGCTAAGACTTCTCAGAAAGAAGTACATGGCAGTATTGCGCCCATCAGCGAGCAATATCTCGAATATCTCAAAAATGGTAAACTCCAGAATGGATATCTGCCGTCTCCTCTTAATCTTTCCTATCTTAGCGAAAGGTATGCGCAAAGCTCAGTAAACACTTTTTCGCGTTTGCGTTCGAGCTCGAGTTTGCCGGAAAGCTATGACATGCGGGAGCAGGGGTTTGTAGGCGCAGTGGCCGATCAGGGCGCCTACGGTACATGCTGGGCTTTCGGTATGCTCGGCTCTGCAGAGTCGGCTCTTATGCAAAAACAGTTCTCACTCGTTGATTTTTCAAAAAAGCATCTTGCATGGTTTGCTGCGATGGGAGATGAGGAAAAGGAGTTTATCCGCTATAGTCGCTTCTGTGGTAACGATTATAATCCATATATGATAGGTGGAGATAACGTATATGCTTTGGCGGCTCTTGTTGCATGGAAGGGTCCGATTTATTCTTCAAGATTACCTTATGACAACTTTGATACAGCCCCTAATGAATCACTACAATATGAGGCTGATTTTCATATACAGGATTGCGTATATATGTACGCTTCAACTGTTACCCGGGAGATTGAACCCATAACGGATGCTCCGAGCACTGAGACTGTCAAGCAGCTTGTTATGGATAACGGCGCTTATGAGATATCATACCGCGCCGAGGATTACGCAAACAAATATTATAACAGCGAAACCTTTGCAATGTATCACGATGAGGCAACTGCTGCCAACCATTCTAATATTATCGTCGGCTGGGATGATAATTTTTCAAGAAATAACTTTTCAAGCGAATGTCGGCCTGAAAACGACGGCGCCTGGCTTGTACGTAACTCATGGGGTATATCTTGGGGCGATGGCGGATATTTCTGGCTTTCCTATGAAGATAAGTCGATTGAAATGTGGGGCTCTGCATATACTATAGAAGATGCGGACAATTATGCAAAAAATTATCAGTACGACACGATGGGTTGGACCACTTCTGCGGCGGCAGACGATTTTATTGATGTTGATGATGCTTCAAAAACGGCATATATTTCCAATATTTTTACTGCCAAAGAGGATGAACAGCTCGAAGCCGTATCATTTTATACAACCGATGTCGGTACCGAATATGAAATTTCTGTATATACCGATGTAGAGGCTGGTAATCCTGTTTCGGGAAAGCTTGCATATTCCGATCCTGGAGGTGTTGAAGATTATTGCGGTTATCATACTGTTGAGCTTGACAGAGCGGTCGCTCTTAAAGCCGGCACAAACTTTAGCGTTGTAGTTAAGCTCAAAAATCCCGAATATGCTTATCCGATGGCAATTGAGAGTCTCTTGCTTATAGACGGCGATGCAGAGCCGACATATCTTGGAAATGGCGGAGAAAGCTATTACAGTGCCGATGGAAAAGACTGGACCGATATTGTTGAGCTCGGGAAATACGCGTGCAACAACTTTTATTCGTTGTATTATTGGGCATATACATCGAATGTTTGTCTGAAGGCATTCACTAATCCGCTGCCTGAAAGCAAAGAAGCTATCAGCAATGTTAAATTTTCGCTTTTTGAAGGCGAGGTTGCTATGGGAAGCGAGTTGGAACTTTCGTGCGCCGATGGAGCTGATATATATTACACCGTGACTCCATTAAACGGTATAGCGAGTGAGGTTAGCAAGTACGATGAATGGAAATGTATCACTATAGACGAGCCTTGCACTGTGACTGCATGGGGAGTAAAAAATGGCAAAAACGGAAACAAGGTTTCAAAGACGTTTACAAAACAGAGCTCCATACTAAGTGAAATTGTCTTAAAATACTGCTCTGACGGTACAATGATCCAGATGGATCTTAGCAACCCTGTTTCCAAGACGTATATTGAAAATATAGACGATGAGATCATGCTGCGCATCTTAGGAAAAGACACAATAACGATGAACGGTGAGAACGTCACCTCTGGAAAATGGTCAGA
>CAVIBE010000062.1:0-3311 GCA_963640885.1 Oscillospiraceae bacterium
CTTCTCAGCCATACACAGATTCATATATTCTATGCTTTCCTTTGCTTTTAAAAGATTATTTTTGTCGGCTATTACAAGAATTTCCGCCTGCGAAATAGCTTCAACCTTTAAGCTGACCGTAGGCGCTACATTGAGAACCTCGCTTTCAGCATAAGCCACCGAAGATTTAAGATCACTGTCAGAAATATATTCGGAAAGAGTTTCGCTCTCAGGAATAACATCCGTTACTTTGAGCATATATTCAGCTTTTCCAACACCGGTTTTCAAATGTACAATATTTTTTAATGAACCAAACGAATTGTCTTCGAGAGTGAAATTTTCAGTCCACGCATTTCCATCTTTGACATACCAGTTTCTTTTAATCTGATCACCATAAGTTAAGGAAACATCTTTGAGAGAAATATTTGCAACATTAGTGCCTTTATTTCTTATCTGGTATTTGTCGGCTTCTATTGCCGCTGCCGGAGCTTCATCCGGATATACTAAAAAGCTTCCGCTTTTGGTATCGCTTATGCCGCTCTCATCCTCAGCATAAACTGTATATATCATGCTCTTTTGCATATCGTTTTTTGTAAGAAATTCAAGACAGATTTTCTCAAAATATTCTGTAGAGCTTTCGGTTTTTAAAGCCCTTGTCTTGATCAACTCAGAATTATCATTTTTATTATTCTCAGAATTGCCCACAAGATAATCAAGATGAACCTTATTGCTCCCGTCTTTTTCAGATAATTCAACCCATACTTTTTTGAGTTTTGACTCAGGATTAAGCGCAACCGATATATTTAATATCTGTTTTCTGTTCTCCTTTTGAACCCCTGATATTTTGGCACTCACATCCGGCACAGGCAATATTGATATGTTTTCCGTATCAACAGACGCATATCCGTTATTTATCTTTGCCGTAAGTTTTACAGAATAATCGCCCGGCTGTGGAAATACCGCATACCTGTCGGTATAATATCCGGATGAAGAACTCGTCAGATAATAGAAAGATACCTTGGCAGGTCCGGATTCTTTTTTAAAGCTGTTTCTTCCGAGTTTGCTGCGATAAAAGCTGTATGCGCTGTAGGTTTGTTCACCGTCAGTAAAAGTCGAGCAGTCCTGCAAAAGTATGCGATGTCCGACATAACCGGTTGATGGCATGAGCAAATCAGCGTCACCGTCATATTTAGCCTCTTGCGTCTCACTTTCCTCAGATTTATCAGACTCCGTGTCTTCGCTTTCGTCCGAAGTTGACTCGTCAGGCACTGCTTCTTCCTCCTCAATAGCAATTTTTTCATAAACCACTATTATTTTTATCGGTATGTAGTATCTGTAGCCTTCAACGCTTGCATTCTGCCAGCTGTACTGCTTTATGTCTAAAGGCGCTGAATTTGCATTCAAAGAGCCGCTGACCTTATATGAAACCGAGCCATTGTTGTAAGATACGGAAGATATGGACGCGCTCTTCAAAGACATAGAATACCATTTATTATTAGAATCAACCTGCAAATACTCAACCTTTACCTCGACCAGTTTTTTTGACGCATCAATATTTACAGAGCTTGTATATTTAAAACTCACGCTTGAGCCGGGCGAGCCCGTAGACTGCCACTTACCGTTACTGTGTTTCCAGATATCATAAGATATCAAATCTTCAAATACCTTTTCTTCAGTTTCGGAAGCGGCAAAAGAATTAAGATTAGCATCACCAATTACCGTAAAAGCCGGTAATATAAGGGAAAGACTGAGGAAAAAACATAATAATCTTCTCAATATCAATCCCTCCTATAAATTGGCATCGGTATAATAGTAAACCTCTTCTATATATAATCCAAAAGCAATGCCTATCGGTTTTCCTGAAAAATCGTCTTCGGCTTTAAATACGTATACGTAATATCCGTCCTCTTTCCAGTATTCACCCTCGACATTTACGACAGGAGCGGCTTTTTTTCCGTCAATAAACAGGCTTATGTCCTGTATAATTTCAGAATATACTCCTATACACTTGCTCTCAGGAGAATATACAAATTTTTTTATTCCATTATACCCAAGCGTTGTATTGTAGTTTTCAACCTCATAATTACCCTCTTTTATGGTTTCAGAGCCTGTATGTTCCGCCTTTCCCGCATCAATATTTTCGCTGATTTCGGATAATCTGTAAACAGCCGCAGCGGCTTCGGCGCGTGAAAGCCCGTTCTCAGGTTTAAAACTTTTATCCGGATATCCGTTTAAAATACCCGCCGAATAGCTTTGCGCTATTTCTCGAGCATATTCCATATCCTGATTCACATCATTAATCTCAGCTAAAATATTGTTATATTCACTTGAGCTTGCGGATTTATCAGAATACATTGAATTTGAAACCATGAGCGCCATCTTATTTCTCGGGATAATCTTATCAAGATCCGAATAAGCCACATCATCTCTGCCAAACAAGCCGATTTTTAAGCCCTCATTATAATAATTCAAAGCCCAATGTCCTGTGGAAGGCTTGCCCGGATCTACGCCGGTCTGAGCAATGAGTACCATTTTCATAAATTCAGCATAAGTAACCTGCTGCGCCGGTTTAAAGCTGCCATCCGTATATCCCGAAATTATTCCTCTCTCGCTCATATTGCTGATATAAGAATAAGCCCAGTGAGATTTGCCAATATCACTATATCCCTCATTTGCATATATATTTACAACAGCAAGCACGAGAATACCCACAGCCGCCAATACATATATACTTTTTTTCATATATTTTGCCCCTTTCTGATCAATAACCTGCATTTTCATAATACGCTGCCCTCTTTATTTCAGTTTTTTCCAAAAACGACAGTCTGAATCTGTCCTCTGCGCCGGAAGTGATAATAACTTCCAAAGCAGGGTCTGAGGTTGTTTGAGTGTCATAATAAACAATCTCATAAGATACATTATTCAAATCCGGGAAATTCTTTTCTATTATATATTCAACATATTTTTCACATTCATCCCGGTTGAAAACGTAATATCCCTCAGACATCGCTTCATCATCATAAAACAGTGCAGCTCCCGATGCACATTCTTCAGCCACCGACTTTACAAAAAAATTTTCCCTTATATAACTGTTCATATCGGTCTGATATACAAAGAACATCGTATTCAATATCGCCAAGGCATAAAAGAATATCAATATTTTCATTACTTCAACAATTCACTGGCAGTATAGCTTTCAATCGTATACATGCCGCGGTTTTCCTCTCTGTTAATTCCGAAAAAGCCTGCACCGGCAACAATTTTATCCAAAGGCACCTGTATTTTATAATGTATAAGCTCTCTCTCATCGAAAGAATTTACTCTGTATTTAG
>CAVIBE010000063.1:0-7559 GCA_963640885.1 Oscillospiraceae bacterium
CGTCGGGAACGATGATGCTGACTTTCATGATCGGCTCAAGCACAACGGGCTGCGCTTTCTGGCAGGCTTCCTTGAATGCCATAGAACCGGCAATCTTGAACGCCATTTCAGAAGAGTCAACTTCGTGATACGAACCATCATATAACTCTACCTTAACGTCTACAACCTGATATCCGCCAAGAGGTCCGTTCATCATTGCTTCTCTGATACCATCGTCTACCTTAGGGATATATTCCTTAGGTACTGCGCCGCCAACAACAGAATTGATAAATTCATAGCCTGCGCCCGGTTCATTAGGTGAGATCTTAATCTTAACATGACCGTACTGACCACGACCGCCGGACTGTTTTGCATATTTGTAATCAACGTCAGCCGGAACAGTGATTGTTTCTTTATATGAAACTCTCGGTTTACCAATGTTGGCTTCAACCTTAAACTCACGTAAAAGTCTGTCTACGATGATTTCGAGATGGAGCTCGCCCATACCGGAAATAATCGTCTGACCTGTTTCTTCGTCAGTATGAGTTCTGAATGTAGGATCTTCTTCAGCGAGTTTTGCCAGAGCAATACCCATTTTTTCCTGACCCGCCTTAGTCTTAGGCTCAATCGCTATATCTATTACAGGATCAGGGAATTCCATAGATTCGAGGATAATCTCATGTTTTTCATCACAAAGAGTGTCGCCCGTTGTAGTATCTTTAAGACCTACAGCCGCTGCGATATCTCCGGAATAAACCTTGTCGATCTCTTCTCTTCTGTTGGCATGCATCTGAAGAATTCTACCTATTCTTTCTTTTTTGCCTTTAACTGAATTATATACATAGGAACCTGAATCCAATGTTCCCGAATAAACACGGAAAAATACCAGTTTCCCAACAAACGGATCCGCCATTACTTTGAATGCTAAAGCTGCAAAAGGACCGTTATCATCTGCCGGTCTTTCTTCCTCAACATCTGAGTTTGGTACAATCCCCTTGATTGCTGCTACGTCTAATGGTGACGGCATAAAATCTACTATCGCATCAAGTAAGAGCTGAACTCCTTTGTTTCTGTATGATGAACCACAGCATACAGGTACCATTTTACCTGCTATAGTGGTCTTTCTGATAGCATCTTTAATTTCTTTCTCTGTCAATTCTTCCCCATCAAGATATTTCATGAGCAGCTCTTCGTCAGTCTCAGCAACAGCTTCAATAAGCTCAAATCTGTACTGATCCGCCATCTCTTTCATATCCTCAGGAATTTCGACAACATCTATATCTTTACCTAAGTCATCCTTATAAATCAGCGCATTCATCTTAATCAGATCAACAATTCCAACGAAATCGCTTTCACTGCCTATTGGAAGCTGAATAGGAACTGCATTTGCCTTCAGACGTTCACGCATCATCCCGACAACGTTTTCAAAATTAGCACCCATGATGTCCATTTTATTTACGAATGCCATTCTTGGTACTCCGTATTTTTCCGCCTGTCTCCATACAGTTTCTGACTGAGGTTCAACACCGCCCTTTGCACAAAATACCGCAACTGCACCGTCGAGAACTCTCAAAGATCTCTCAACCTCTACAGTAAAGTCAACGTGACCCGGGGTGTCGATGATATTAATTCTTGTATTCCTCCACTGAGCCGTAGTAGCAGCAGAGGTGATAGTTATGCCTCTCTCCTGTTCCTGCTCCATCCAGTCCATGGTAGCAGCTCCCTCATGAACCTCACCTATACGATGTGTTCTTCCGGTATAGAAGAGAATTCTCTCTGTTGTTGTGGTTTTTCCGGCATCAATATGAGCCATTATACCGATATTTCTGGTTTTCTCTAATGGAAATTGTCGAGCCATACTAATTCCTCCTTTCTGCGACTTTTATTAGTTCAGTGAAAACTACCATCTGAAGTGAGCAAACGCCTTGTTTGCTTCCGCCATCTTATGAGTATCCTCTCTCTTCTTTACAGATGCGCCTGTTTCGTTTGCAGCATCCATAATTTCTTTAGCGAGTCTCTCATACATATATTTTTCACTTCTTGCTCTTGTATACTTTGTGAGCCATCTGAGGCCTAATGTCTGACGTCTGTCAGCTCTTACTTCAACCGGAACCTGATAGTTAGCACCACCAACACGTCTTGCTCTAACTTCTAAAACCGGCATGATATTGTTCATAGCTTTTTCGAATACTTCTACAGGGTCATTTCCTGTCTGCTTTTCGATCATTGCAAAAGCATCGTAAACGATACGCTGTGCCACACCTTTTTTACCATCAAGCATGATGTTGTTGATAAGTTTAGCTACAACAACGTTTCCATATACAGGATCAGGCAGAACCTCTCTCTTTGGAACTCTTCCTTTTCTTGGCACGTCTCTTCCCTCCTTGCCTGACATATCAGGATTTGTCCTGAATGTCTGCGCGAATTCTTTCTATTTTATTTTTGTTTGAATTGCACAACCTCTTCACCCTTTTACATCAAAGGATTACTCTGTACGACCGGCAAATTCAATAAGCCGCACAGTCTGCTTTCGGTACTCGGAATTCTTTTATAAGAATCTCGTGCGCGCTGATATATCAAGATTTATATATATCAATCCTTTTATCTTAATTATTAAACAAATTGAGAATAAAGGGCGCTAATTACACCGTTAATTATTTTTTCTTAGCTCTTTTAGCACCGTACTTTGAACGAGCCTGTTTTCTGTTAGCTACGCCAGCTGTATCGAGTGTTCCTCTTACGATATGGTATCTAACACCAGGTAAGTCCTTTACTCTGCCGCCTCTGATGAGAACAACACTGTGCTCCTGTAAGTTGTGACCAACGCCAGGAATGTAAGCAGTAACTTCGATACCATTTGTAAGACGTACTCTTGCAACCTTTCTTAAAGCTGAATTAGGTTTCTTAGGAGTAACTGTTTTTACAGCTGTGCAAACTCCTCTTTTCTGTGGGGAATTTGAATCTGTAGGCTTTCTTCTTAATGTGTTAAATCCTCTATGAAGAGCCGGAGCTGTGGATTTTGTTACAACCTGCTGTCTGCCATGTCTTACTAACTGATTAATTGTAGGCATTCTTCGGTTTCACCTCCTCAATTTGTTTTATCCCTGAATCTCAGGGAACTACCGCAGATGCCGCAGTAAAATTAATATTAAAACACAAAAATGTTTTAAACAAGCTAAAGGAGTGTTCAGAGAACACTCCTCATATTATACCTTTTGAGCCAACCATCGTCAAGCATTCTTTCACGATTAATTAGCAAAATCCGGTCAAATCAACGCATTTTTTGCCTGCCTGAGTTAAATTTCAGAAGATTCGTAGAGATTATCCTCGCTTTCGTTCAGAGCTATATCTGAATTACCAAAATCTTCGTCATACTCATAGTCATCAAAATAATCATCCTCTTCGGATTCACCATAATCAAGCGCGATATTCTTATACTTTTTCATTCCGGTTCCGGCAGGTATAAGCTTACCTATGATTACGTTTTCTTTGAGACCCTGTAAGTGGTCAGTCTTACCCTTGATAGCCGCATCAGTTAGAACTCTCGTTGTTTCCTGGAATGATGCTGCCGACAGGAACGAATTTGTTGCCAGAGAAGCCTTCGTTATTCCCAGAAGCGTTCTCTTAGCTACAGCAGGTTCGCCGCCTTCAGCCACAGCCGCTTCATTAGCTTCGTTAAATTCCACTCTGCCATAAAGACCGCCCGGCAAGAGATTTGTATCTCCCGCGTCTTCTACCTTATATTTTGACAACATCTGGCTTGCGATTACCTCGACGTGCTTGTCGTTGATATCTACACCCTGTTGCTTATATACCCTCTGTACTTCCTTTACAAGATACTGGAATACGCCTTCTATACCTTTGATTCTGAGCACATCGTGAGGATTTACAGAACCTTGAGTAATTTCGTCGCCGGCTTCGATATAATCTCCGTCCTTGACCTTGATTCTTGCACTATATGGAATAGTATATTTAGCTTCAACTCCGTCGTCGCCTCTTACGATAACCTCGTTATTTTTCTTTGTTCCGTGGAAATAAACAGTTCCTGCAATTTCCGATATAACAGCAAGACCCTTAGGCTTTCTTGCCTCAAACAGTTCCTCTACTCTCGGCAGACCGTGGGTGATATCACTTCCGGCAACGCCGCCCGTATGGAATGTACGCATTGTAAGCTGTGTACCCGGTTCACCGATTGACTGAGCCGCAGTGATACCTACAGCTTCGCCGATATTTACGCGTCCACCTGTAGCAAGGTTTCTGCCATAACACTTAGCGCATACGCCCTGTTTTGCCGCGCAGGTCAGGACAGATCTTATCTTAACCATTTCTATGCCGGCATTTTCTATCATATCAGCCTGCTTTTCGTTTATTTCTTCATTTTCGGCAACAATAAGCTCGCCCGTAGCCGGATGGAAAATATCCTCGCAGGCAGTTCTGCCCGTGATTCTTCCCTTGAGCTGTTCAATTATTTCCTTGCCGTCTTTAAATTCCCTTGCCTCGATACCGTCTCTTGTGCCGCAATCTTCTTCTCTTACGATAACATTATGGCTGACGTCAACTAGTCTTCTTGTCAGATAACCTGAGTCGGCTGTTCTGAGCGCAGTATCTGCCAGACCTTTTCTTGCACCGTTAGTCGATACGAAGTATTCCAAAACTGACAGTCCTTCACGGAAATTCGACTTGATAGGAATTTCGACTGTTTTACCGGCAGCATTAGCCATCAGACCACGCATACCGCCGATCTGTCTGATCTGGTTTTTACTACCTCTAGCTCCGGAATGAGCCATTATATAGAGGTTGTTGCTTCCGCCAAGGCTGTCCATGAGAGCGTCTGCGACTTCATCAGTAGTCTTTGACCATACGTTGATTACGCTTTCGTATCTCTCGTTTTCTGACATCATACCTCTTCTGTAAGCCTTTTCAAAGTTTTCAATCTTCTTATCAGCTTCGCTTATGATTGCCGCTTTAGCTTCAGGAATTTCCATGTCGGAAATACTTATTGTTATAGCTCCTACTGTTGAGTAGTGGTAACCCATGCTCTTAATAGTGTCAAGCATTATAGCAGTCTCTGTATTGCCATGAACATTGTAGCATTTTCCTATAATCTGACCCAGCTTTTTCTTATCACACAGGAAGTCTATTTCAAGCGAATATTTGTCTTTGTTTCTGTCAACATATCCCAAATCCTGCGGAATATTTTCGTTAAAGATGAATCTGCCTACTGTTGACTCTACGAGCTTGCCCTTCTGGTCGTTTTCATCAAGATAACATCTTACTTTTACTCTTGCATGAAGGCTGACGCTCTTGTTGCCATAAGCCATGAGAAGCTCATCATAGTCCGAAAAGATCTTGCCGTCACCCGGCTCTGAAGCATCCGTTTTAAGCGTTTTGTCCTCTTTCGGATCGTATGTCAGATAATAGCTTCCCAGAATCATATCCTGTGTTGGCGTTGTTATCGGAGAACCGTCTTTTGGTGCCAGAATATTGTTTACCGACAACATCAAGAATCTTGCTTCAGCCTGTGCCTCTACTGAAAGCGGCACGTGAACAGCCATCTGGTCGCCGTCAAAGTCAGCGTTATAAGCGGTACAAACCAGCGGATGCAACTTGATAGCCTTACCCTCTACGAGAACCGGCTCAAACGCCTGGATTCCAAGTCTGTGAAGTGTCGGGGCACGGTTCAGAAGCACAGGATGCTCTTTGATTACCTCGTCAAGCACATCCCAAACTTCAGGTCTTACTTTTTCGACCATCTTTTTGGCGCTCTTTATGTTATGTGCGCTCTGGTTTTTAACCAGTTTTTTCATTATAAACGGCTTGAAAAGCTCCAAAGCCATTTTTTTAGGAAGACCGCATTGATAGAATTTAAGCTCAGGCCCTACTACGATTACCGAACGTCCGGAATAGTCTACACGTTTTCCGAGCAGATTCTGTCTGAAACGTCCCTGTTTTCCCTTGAGCATATCCGACAGCGATTTAAGCGGTCTGCTTCCCGGTCCGGTAACAGGTCTGCCTCTTCTGCCATTATCTATGAGCGCGTCAACCGCTTCCTGAAGCATTCTCTTTTCATTTCTTACGATAATGTCAGGTGCTCCCAGATCAAGCAGTCTTTTCAATCTGTTGTTTCTGTTTATTACTCTTCTATAAAGATCATTCAGGTCAGATGTCGCAAATCTGCCGCCGTCAAGCTGAACCATAGGTCTCAAATCCGGCGGAATTACCGGAATTACATCGAGTATCATCCACTGCGGCTTATTATTCGACTGTCTCAACGCCTCAATGACCTCAAGTCTTCTTACTATTCTTATTTTTTTCTGTCCGGTGCTGTCTTTGAGCTTAGCTCTCAAATCCTCTGACATTTCGTCAAGATCTATCTGAGATAAAAGTTCTTTTACAGCTTCCGCACCCATGGAAGCCTTAAAATCGTTTCCGTACTTTTCTCTTGCATCCCTGTATTCCTGCTCTGAAAGCAGCTGCTTATAAATAAGACCTGTAACAGCCTCATCACCCGGGTCTGTTACGATATATGATGCAAAATACAGAACTTTTTCAAGATTTCTTGCCGATAAATCAAGTACAAGTCCCATTCTGCTCGGGATTCCCTTGAAATACCATATATGAGAAACCGGGGCTGCAAGCGCAATATGCCCCATTCTCTCTCTTCTTACCTTTGACTTCGTTACTTCAACGCCGCAACGGTCGCAGACAATGCCTTTGTATCTTATTCTTTTATATTTCCCGCAATGACATTCCCAGTCCTTCATCGGTCCGAATATTCTTTCACAGAATAATCCGTCTTTTTCCGGCTTCAATGTTCTGTAGTTGATAGTCTCCGGTTTTTTTACCTCGCCCTTTGACCAGCTTAAAATCTTTTCACTCGAAGCTAAGCTAATTTGTAATGATTCAAAATTATTAAGTTCCTGCAAGGGGTCACTCTCCCTTCTTTAATTCACTTTACTAAAAATTCAGGTCTTCATCATCTTCGCCAATATATTCATCGTCTTCAAATCCCAAGTCATCATCAAATTTCTTATCAGGATTGAAATCTTCGTCATTTATATCGGCTTCTTCTTCATCTTCTTCATAGTCATCATATTCAATGGCTTCGCCATTCTCATCGACTTCCATAAATCCGCCTTCGTTTTCATTATATACGGCCTTCGCATCAGCTAAATCTTTAACCTCAGATGCTCTTTCCGATTCAAGCTCGTCATCGATTGATTCTCTGATTTCAATTTCTTCATTCTTGTCAGAAAGGACTTTAATATCCAGAGCCAAACTCTGCATTTCCTTAATGAGAACCTTGAATGATTCAGGGATTCCCGGTTCAGGAATATTTTCGCCCTTAACTATAGCCTCGTATGTCTTAACTCTTCCGACAATATCGTCAGACTTAACCGTCAGGATTTCCTGAAGAGTATAAGCAGCGCCGTAAGCTTCCAGCGCCCAGACTTCCATCTCACCGAAACGCTGTCCGCCGAACTGAGCTTTACCGCCCAGAGGCTGCTGGGTAACCAGCGCATAAGGACCAGTGGAACGTGCATGGATCTTATCATCAACCAGATGATGAAGTTTCAGGT
>CAVIBE010000064.1:0-3254 GCA_963640885.1 Oscillospiraceae bacterium
ACTCTATCGTTCTCCGCTTAATTACGATTATGAAAAGGAAACCGTAACTTTTGATAAAGAGAAATTTACTGTAACAGACGATAGTGGCAACGAACTTAACAGCGGCGCTTCGGTTTCAAACTATATCACACAGGCAGGTAAGGATGAGCCTGAGTATCTGACTGTAAAAAACAATAGCACAGGTGAGAAAGAGGTTCTTGCCGTTGGTCAGCGTCCGAATCTGAGCTGCGGAATCGATTATTATTACGAAACGACCGACACCTACTTCGGTGCGAACACATATGTTTCAGAACATGAGGATATGTCAAATGCAAAAAACGTAAGCGGCGACTATTGTACAGTTTTACCTGGAAAAACTGTATATATCAAAAGATATGCTACAAATTATAGATTTGCAAGTAAGGTCTATTCTATATATGCGCCTGCACGACCTGCTACACCGAAAGCAAATGCCAAGGATGTTGGTTCTGATTATATCGTTATGTCTGAAATTGAAAACGGCGAATATCGTATCAAATCAAAAGATGATAATGATGATGAATGGAGCGAGTGGCAGACTAAGAATTATTTTACGGAGCTTAACCCGGAAACAGAATATACGGTTGAAGCGCGTGTAGCTGCAACAGATGAAAGCTTTGCGTCCCTGGCTGCTAGTGTAACGGTAAAAACTCCGGTCGGTGTAACGGTAAAGGTTAAGTATGAGGCTTTCGGCTATACTTTTTTTGAAACGGATTCACTTTGCCATGAGGGTGAGACGGTCTGCAAACCCGACCTCGAATATCTGGATGATTACGGATATACTGTTTCCGAAGACGATGAAAACGGAATAACCGTTACTGTTACAAAAAAAGACGGGGTTTTAACACCTGATAAGAGCGAAATTGTTTTTAAGGTTACGGCTGATGTCACTCCTTCGGATTACTCATATAAAGTAAATTATTGGGATGAGTATGGGAAATTGGTTGAGACTCGCACCTTTAATTTTACTCATACCGAGGAGATTGACATTTCCGAAATAGAGCTGCCGGAGGGTTATCAGCTTGAGGGAGTTACTAAACAATCACAAGGTTCCATTCCCTGTTTGGGTTATGATGATGGTAAATGGCGGGTTGAGTGCAAGGAAATCAATATCAAGATAAAGAAAAGCTCATCTTCTAAGAAGAACAGCCATAGTGACGCCGGCTCTTCTGACGATGAAACGTCTGATGCTTCTGATGAAGTTAAACCTTCGGCTCAGTTTAATGATATAAGCAATCATTGGGCTAAGTCGTATATAACGGAGCTTGTGAATGCGGGCATAATAAAGGGAATGACGGAGGCTGAGTTTCAGCCTGACGGAAATCTTACAAGGGCGCAGTTTTTGACGCTGCTTTTCAGGCTTAGCGGTAATGATGATATGGCTGATGTTTCGGAGGCTGATTTCAGCGATGTGTCGAATACTTCATGGTATTACGATTGTGTAAACTGGGGTGTGGCAAATGGTATAGTAAATGGCATGGGTGATGGAAGTTTTGCGCCGGATGCTAATGTGAGCAGGGAACAGATGTGTGTTATGCTTAACAATTACTATACGTATAAGAATATGAAAGAGGAAAATGCGGTGGCTGATTTGAATTTTTCTGACGATCAGCTGGTCAGCGGCTGGGCTTCTGATGCGGTTAAAAATCTTGTTTCTCAGGGAATAATATCGGGAAGAACGGATGGTTCGTTTGATCCGCGCGGAAAGGCTACAAGAGCCGAGGCCGCAAAAATCGTTTATCTTGTCAAAGGGATTTATGAAGAACAGATGACGGATTAATGGAATAAATGTGCATTTGATGCTTTCTTAAGCAAAGAGGGGATTAGATGAAAAAGAAAAAAATTTTGAGTCTGTTGTTGGCATTAGTCATGTGCCTGACACTGATACCGGCGGCGACGGTAGAGGTGCAAGCGGAGGGTCACAACGAAAAACAGTGCATCTGCGGTAGCACGGTCACGGACCGTTTCCTACGGGATTCCATGTTGCCTTGTTTTGCATAATTTACAAATCGTGGTATATGTGATAAAATTATAAAAATATAGATTTGAACGAAGGGAGATACGATCTATGAGAATAGTGATAATGGGTCCTGCGGGTAAGATGGGCAAACTGGTTGTACAGGAGGCTCTTAAAAGAAGAAGAGATTTCATGATTGTTGGCGGTGTAGTTCCGGCCGATAGACCTTATGTCAGACAAGATATAGGTAAGGCTACAGGAACCGGATTTGTAGGAGCTACTCTCTATGATGATCTTGAATTCTGTATACCTATAGCTCAGGGAGTTATTGATTTTACTACTCCAGAAGCAACAATGGAAACAATAAAAAAATGCGTAGAATATAAGAGACCGCTTGTAATAGGAACAACCGGATTCAGCGAAGATGATCTGAAGAGAATAGAATATGCAGCCAGAAAAATTCCTATTTTGCTCGCTGCAAATACTTCCAAAACAACAAATCTCATGTATAAAATGGTTGAAATGGCTGCGCAGGTATTGGGCGACGAAGCCGATGTCGAAATCATAGATATGCACGACAGATATAAGGCAGACGCTCCGAGCGGTACAGCAAAAGAAATGGGACAGATTATAGCAAAAGCAAGAGGTCAGGAATTCAGCGAGATTGCAGACATAGGCAGAGATGGCAAAAGAGAAGAAGGACATATCGGTTTTCATGCGTTAAGAGCCGGAGATATTTCAAGCACACATACAGTTGTATTCGGACTGATGGGCGAAAGACTTGAGATAACTCACAGATCATATGACTGGAATTCTTATGCAAAGGGCGCTTTGGACGCAATGCTTTTCCTTCAGGGAAAAGCTCCCGGACTTTACAGCTATGCTGACGTCCTTGCTGAAATCAGCGAAAAGAACGAAAAAAGCGAAAGCGAAGAGTAATTAATATCAGAGAGGCACTTAAAATTGATAAATGTAGATTTAGACAAATGTATCGGCTGCGGTCTGTGCGAGGAAGATTGTCTGCTCGGAGAGATAAAAGTAGTAGATGGCAAATCACATCCGAACAATAAAACCTGTTTCAGCTGCGGTCATTGTGTGGCTATATGCCCTGTAAATGCGGTTACAATGCAAGAAAACGCTGACGATGTCGTGGAAATGAGCGACAAGGATTGTGAGATAGACAGCGAAAAGCTTTTAAATCTCATAAAGTTTAGAAGAACTATAAGAAAATTCAAACCGGATAAAATAAATAAGGCTGATTTTGAGACTGTGCTTGAAG
>CAVIBE010000065.1:0-5733 GCA_963640885.1 Oscillospiraceae bacterium
CCGTTACAGAATCAAAAATAAATCAGATTACTAACAAAGATACTTTATATGTTTATTATAATCAGATTATTGATACACTGACGAACTATGATAACGGTAAAGAAACTTCTGAAAAAACAATTGAAAACCTCACCATCAAAAATTGTACAATTGGCGATAAGGATTTGGATGCCGATGAGTGGGGTAGTGCAATCTATTTGAATGGGTATGTTAATAATGTAGCGACAGGCATAAGTGGTGGTTATCTAATTGAAAACAATGAGCTTTATGGAAGTATTTGTATTTGTGAGGATGGCGGCTGGAATGCCAATACTTTGAGTCAGAATTGTATTATACGCAATAATACGCTTTATGACACAATTATTTTGAATGGCAATAGACCGACCGGTTGGAACTACAAGTCTCTTACTGTCAAACCGACCATTACCGGAAATACTTTTAATGCCGCTAACTGGACATTAGAAGATGACGGGGTCGAATACAACTATTGTGTAGGTGCAAGAGATGCTGCTGATGAAAAGGTGTTTACTCAAGATGAATTAGAAACGATAATCACAAATAATAATTTCGCCGGAGATTTAGAAGGGAAGAACATAGGCGTTGCGATTGGAAGACATTCTTATGATAAAACTGATGATGAAGCGTATTCTGTTATACATGCTTTCTCTCCAGTGGCGTCTATAACACGTGGTGACTCTACTACTGAATATTCCTCTCTCAAGGAAGCCATCAGCGCCGCGCAGGATGGTGATACGGTGAACATTATTGCTGATTGCACGATTGCGCCGGTTGAGATAGGCTCAGGTGAATGGAAAGAGGGCATCACCATCGAGGGCAATGGGCATACCGTCACAGGCTGGGATGAAACAGAATATGACATCGATCACTATGGGCTTGCAATCGATGTGTACAGCAAGGTAGCTTTCAATAATATAAAATTTACGGACTTCGCTTGCGAGGAAGCGAGTACAAATATAGATGCTGCGGTTATTAACGGCTGTAGCGGGTGCGATATCACCATAACGAACTGCACCTTTGAGAAATTCAACCGTCAGGCAATCTTTTTTGCGCCGTCAAGGGGTGGAGATATGACAGTCGAAAAATGCACCTTTGACTGCACGCCGGTTAAGAAAGCGTTCACTGTTCAAAAGGCTTTTATGATTGAACCGGGGACTAAAGAAAGCGAAGTAAGTATCAAGAATTCTACGATCACATGCGCAAAAAGCACGGCTGAGGGCTGGACTTCCGGAGGAATTGAGATTTTTGGCGGAACGGTTGTAGTCGAAGGCTGCACACTGACTAACTGCGACGAGGGCGTGGTTGTTTCCCGTGAATATTTTAACAACGATCTTGATAGGACTGATTACGATGTAAGCAGCAGTGTGAAACTTAAAAATAACACGATCTCCGCAAATAATCGCGCGGTATATATTACCTGTTACAAGGGAGGAGAGACGACTGCGAACGTCTCGATTGAGAGTGGCAAGCATAAAGGGAAAGTCGGGATTGTAAAGAGTGGCTTTAAAGAAGATGGAAGCGATATGGCAGAAGATTCGGATCTAAAAAACTGTTCGATGACCCTCACCGGAGGTTATTATTCCACCGAGCCTGCTGCTGCGTATGTCGCCAATGGTTATTACGTTGACGCCAGCAACATCAGCGGTTATCCATATGTGGTGACGAAAGGATCAAAACCTGCGGACAGCACCATCGTAATCGTTAAGGACGAGACTACGCCGAGCATTTCATCGAGTATCTCTGCTGAAAATAAAACCAAAATTGAAAGCGTGATCAACAAAACCGAAGTGCAGGGTGTGACCGAGGCGGTCGCAGCTAACAAGGATGTGTTGGTTAAAAACTCAGAAATTAACACCGGGGCTGCCGAAGTCGATAAGGTCAATGTCGATGTAGACGTCAAAGTTAAGCTCACCGCCGCTGACCTCAGCGCTGCAAACAAGACCATGACCTACACAGCAACGCCCGTGGCGACCGTCACGACCAAGAAGTCTGACGGTCAGACTGTGGCTACCGTGAGCGACATCGCCGTCCCTAACTCCCTGCTGAGCGGCGCCCTGATGACCGTCCGCCTGCCTCTGCCCACGGGCTTCGAACTGAAACAGATCATTCACAAGTCTACCGGCTATGCGGATGAATACATCCTCGCCGAGGGCAACACACAGGGGCTGAAATCCTTTAAGGTCGTGGAAGAGGATGAGGTCACGCTCGCTGAGTTTACCGTCACCCACTTCAGTACCTTTGAACTGTCGGGCGAAGTCACCTATGTTGCGCCTAAGTCGAAGCGCTCCTCGAGCAGCGTTTCAAGCTACGCAATCGGTGTCGAGAAGACCACAAACGGTACGGTGAGCGCAGATTGCAGCAGCGCTGTTAAAGGAAGTACTGTTACTCTGACGGTTAAGCCGGGCGAGGGATATACGCTTAAAAAGATAAGCGCTCTTGATGGCAACGGCGCGGAAATAAAAATTACGGACAAGGGCGACGGCAAATATACTTTCGAGATGCCGGCAAGTCGGGTTACGGTAAGCGCGGAGTTTGCTAAGGCTGGCGAACAGGCGACTGATTACGCAAGCTGCCCGAAAGATGCGACCTGTCCTATCAATCCGTTCACTGATACACAAAATACTGCGTGGTATCACGATGGCGTTCATTTCTGTCTGGACAATAAGCTGATGATTGGTTTTTCTGATGATAGTTTCTCTCCGGACCGGGATGTGACTCGTGCGCAGGTTGTTACGATATTATGGAGGATCAAAGGTCAGCCTGTGGTAAATTATGCAATGCCATTTAGTGATATATTTGACGGCTTGTGGTATACGGAGGCTGTTCGATGGGCGGCAAGTAACGGTATTGTGACGGGTTACGATGATGCGCATTTCGGCGCGAACGAGGCAATTACGCGCGAGCAGTTTGCTGCGATTTTGTGGAGATATTCCAAGTTCTGTGGATATGATGTGAGCGTGGGCGAGGATACGAATATTCTTGATTACGAGGACGCGACAAGCATAAGCAGTTATGCGATCCCGGCTATTCAGTGGGCGTGTGGCAGCTCAGTGATAAGCGGTGTGAGTGAGTTGAAGCTCGAACCTAAGGGTGTAACGACGCGTGCGCAGGCTGCTTGCATGATACAGAGATTTTTGACGGAAAATAAATAAAAATATAGGAAACGGGGGTTTCGACCTCCGTTTTTTGTGAAGAAATAAAACGGGCCCAAAACGGTTATGAACCGCTCCAATGCGACGCAGGATCTCCCGAAAATCAGGAAATTTTGACGCATTGTAGCGAAATTTAAAGAGGATTTAATTAACAAGGACGCAAATAGTGTGTTATAATAAGAAGTTGATTGAGTATATTATTTTATAGCTGTGCAGCGGCAGAGCTGTGAGAGAACCAATCAAATCACATATAAATTCGGGAGAATTACAAATGGAAAATAAAAAGACCTTTTTAAAGGGAGCCGTTATAATGGGGCTTGCGGGAGTGCTGATAAAGTTTCTGGGCGCATTTTTCAGGATTCCGCTTGGAAATATCATCGGAGACAACGGCCTCGCATATTATCAGGGCGCATATCCGGTTTACGTATTTCTTTTGACCTTGTCAACCGCCGGAATACCAACAGCAATATCAAAACTCATTTCAGAGAGACAGGCAGTCGATGAGTACGAAGAAGCCCATAGAGTATTCAAAATATCATTTGTGCTCATGTTCGCAATAGGGCTTGTAACCGCAGCGATTCTGTTTTTTGGAGCGGAATATATATGCACAGTAATGAAAAATCCGGGAGCCTACTACTCGATGAGAGCAATCGCACCGGCACTGTTTTTTGTTCCTATGATGGCGGCTATGAGAGGCTATTTTCAGGGAATGCAGGACATGGCGCCGACAGCAACCTCTCAGGTAGTCGAACAGTTTTTCCGCGTAGGATTCGGGCTTGCACTGGCAATCATACTCATGTCATCATCAGGGCTGCAATATGCAGCGGCAGGAGCATCGTCTGGCGCAGCTTTCGGCGGACTTTTCGGCACAATTGCAATTTTTTGCATTTATGTCAGAAGAAAAAAAGACATTCTTAAAAAAGTAAAAAGCGGCGTAGTGAGAGCAAAAGAAAGTAGCGGCGCTATCGTAAAAAAAATACTGGCAATCGCTATACCGGTAACAATAGGCGCATCCATTATGCCGATAATGAACCTCATAGACTCGGCACTCGTAATGAGACGGCTTCAGACAGCCGCCGGCTTTACAGAAAGCGCAGCAGAGAGCCTGTATGGTCAGCTTTCCGGCATGGTAGCATCAATAATAAACTTCCCACAGGTAATTTCCATGGGAATTGCAGTCAGCCTCGTACCGGTAATATCCGCGGCATTTAAAAAAAGAGACCTGGACTTTGTACACAAAAATGTTGAGCTTGGAATGAGAACAGCCATTCTCGTGGGGTTGCCATGCTCGTTTGGCATAGTCGTTTTGGCAGAGCCAATAATGCTGTTTCTCTATCCATTGCAAAAAGCCAGCGCAGTGAGCAGCGCCTCGTGCCTGTTTATCATGGGGCTTGGAGTAATTTTCCTATCCTCAGTTCAGACACTTACAGGAATACTTCAGGGCATAGGAAAACCTCTGATTCCGGTACGAAATATGATAGTCGGAGCAGTCGTTAAGATAGCCTGCACGTACTTTCTTGTCGGAATAGCAAGCATAAACGTAAAAGGAGCGGCGCTTGGAACAGTATGCGCATATGCAATCGCGGCGATATTAGACTTTATAGCTGTAAAACGTTATACCAAAACGAAATTCAATCCGGCAATGACATTTGTAAAACCACTTGTTTCTTCCATTATAATGGCAGTTGCAGTATATATCGCATATAAAGTATCGGCTATGGTATTTGGAAACAGCATCTCGACAATCATATCGGTTCTGGTCGGAATCGCTGTATATGGATTTATCATAATAGTTATAAAAGGCATAACCGCTGAGGAAATCAGAACACTGCCAAAAGGCAGAAAATTAGCAAAAATTGTTTCAAAAATACAAAGGTGATGATTATGGATTTTGAAAAAATAAAAGACGACAGAAACAGCGCCGGGGAGGCTTTTGAGCGGCTGATTGAGATATTGCGATATTTGAGAAGCGAGGACGGATGTCCCTGGGATAAGGTTCAGACCCACGAAAGTTTGAAAAAGTGCCTTATTGAAGAGTCATATGAGGTAATCGATGCGATTGACAAGAAAAATCCTGAGATGATGGAGGAGGAGCTGGGGGATCTGATGCTGCAAGGAGTTTTCCATGGGCTTATCGGAGAGGAAAGCGGGAATTTTGATCTGACCTCGATTCTTAACCGCGTTTCAAATAAGATGATTTTTCGCCATCCTCACGTTTTTTTGAGGAAAAACTCCGAAAATCAGGCTGAAACTCTTGACAAGGCCCTCGTTAAATGGGAGAATATGAAAGATCAGGAAAAGGGACAAAGATCTCAGACACAGGCTATGTTAGATATTCCAAAAGAGCTGCCGGCTTTGATGAAAAGTTATAAAATTCAAAAGAAGGCGCGGGATGTCGGCTTTGATTGGGATGATGTCGGTGAGGCTTTCAAGAAGGTTCAAGAAGAGACCGAAGAACTGGAAGAGGCATATGCGTCCAAAGATTCTGCCCATATCACGGAAGAGCTTGGCGATTTACTTTTTTCGGTTGTGAATGTCGCTAGATTTTTGAGTGTAGATCCGG
>CAVIBE010000066.1:0-4155 GCA_963640885.1 Oscillospiraceae bacterium
CAAATCCATTAACCTATCCGGATTTCATATTTTTCTACTATAATATTCTTGGATGCTCATTTTATTCTACCATAATAATAGCATCAATTTGCTTGCGCTGTATAAACGCCCTCGGCAAAAGATTTTATAAATACATACTGAGATGCTGACGGATATTCCATCCCCAAATCATTTATAGCCTTAGACTCAATAGTTTCAGGCGATGTATTTGCCGTAACCTGAAGATTGAGATCGTTTATCTCTATCTCTATAGCCGCGATTTTAGTTTCCGTCTGATTGATTTGATACTTAATAGACGTTCCATAAGCGGTAAATCCAATCGCTGTAACAAGAAGCAACGCTGTCATGAAAAGCGCCTTGAACATAATCTTCTTGTGATTAAATACAACAACCTCTTCTTTTTTCACAGCCTTTGTATTTTCGACTTTTTTATATTCATTAATCGGTTTTCTTTTTACATCCTCATAATATTGTCTGGCAGTTTGCATATTTCCTCCCTGTTTAAACCTTCTCAACTACGCGCAGTTTCGCGCTCCTCGAGCGAGGATTCTTTCCCAATTCTTCTTCACCTGCAATTACAGGTTTTTTTGTTATTTTTTTAAGTAGAGGCTTATTTCCGCATACACAAACCGGTAATCCCGGAGGGCAGGTACACGGATTAATATATTTAGCGAAGGTTTCCTTAACAATTCTATCCTCAAGCGAATGGAACGTTATTATGGCAAGCCTTCCTTTAACGTCTAAAACATCTACAAAATCTTCCGCAGCTTTTCTAAGCTGTCCCAACTCATCGTTGACCTCTATCCTTATAGCCTGAAACGTGCGTTTCGCAGGATGCGGGCCATCTCTTCTCGCTGACGCAGGTACCGCCGCCTTTATTATATCCACGAGCTCGCCGGTAGAGGTTATTCTCTTTTCGGCTCTTGCTTTTACGATAAATCCGGCAATCCTTGACGCCCAGCGTTCTTCGCCATAATCTTTTATTATTCTTTTGAGTTCTGCTTCAGAATAATCATTTACAACGTTTTCAGCCGAAAAAGCATCATCTTGATTCATCCTCATGTCAAGAGGCGCATCCTGCATATAGGAAAACCCTCTTTCAGGATTGTCGAGCTGAAACGAGGAAACTCCCAAATCCAGCATCGCACCATCAATTTTATCAATTTTCAGCTCTGCAAGAATGTTTTTTATGTTAGAATAGTTGTCCTGCACAAAAATCTTCCTGCATTTGTATTGACTTAAAACCTTTTCCGCCGCTTCAAGAGCGTCTCTGTCACGGTCTATTCCTATCAGTAAGCCCTGCTCAGATAAACGGCTGCACAGCTCGGACGAATGTCCGCCGCCGCCTAAAGTTCCGTCAACATATACCCCATCCGGTTTTACATTTAAGCCATCCACCGTCTCGTGAAGAAGCACTGATGTATGTTTAAATTCCATAATCTTCTTTTCACGCCTTTATATCTTTAGTCCGGGTATCTGGTCAACAAATGCGATACACTGGTCTATATCCACAGGTGACGCATCCAGGACATCCCGACTCCATATTTCGATTTTGCTGCGATTACCTATAACCACAACGTCTTTTGTAATTTTTGCATACTCTCTGAGATGCTGAGGGATTATTACTCTGCCCTGTTTGTCTATCTCACATTCGGCAGCTCCCCCGAAGAACCATCGTTCAAAATCCCTTAACGTTTTTCCGCCGTTTTCAAGATTCTCAAACGTAGTTTCTATCTTGTCCCATTCTACCAAAGAATACGCATTTAGGCAACCATCGAGCCCCCTGGTGATAATGAAGCGCATACCGAGCTCTTCTCGGAACTTTGAGGGTATTATCAACCTACCCTTAGGGTCCAAAGAATGTTGAAATTCTCCTATTAGCAAGCATTTCACCTCCCGGATTCTGGTATATATCCACTATACACCACTTTTCACCACAATTCAACCACTTTTCAAATTTTTTTACACGGGCGTGAAAAATTATTACAATAAAAAATGCCCAACATGTAGCTTTTTGAGCGCATATTAGGCGTATTTTTTCTATATATAGTTGTTTCTACTTTTTGATTCGCGTAACAAGTTTTCTGAAATATTACATTTATATTACATTTTATTTTTTTTGATGTAATATACGACTGAACAGGCAATAATTGCAGCCGCACTCACTACCTGAGCGGTCCTAAATCCGAAGATATACAAGCTGTCGATTCTAAGCCATTCAACAAAGAATCTTTCCAAAGAATATAGTATACCATATATCAATATGATTTGTCCATCAAATTTTCTGTGCTTTGACAATTTCATCAGCAAGATAAACAACAGGAAGCACCAGAGCGATTCATACAAAAACGTCGGATGAACCATTTGACCGTTTACATTGATTGCCCACGGAAGATCTGTAGGTATGCCATAGGCTTCTTTATTGATATAATTGCCCCATCTTCCTATCGACTGCCCCAAGGCAACGACAGGAGCCGCCAGATCCATGAAGCTCCATGCGCTTATCTTCCACTTGCGGCACAGGATTATTGCCGTTATAACTGCAAAGATCAGACCGCCATGAAACGCGAGGCCTCCCTGTTTGAGGTTCAATATCTTCATAATATCGCCCTGATATGACGCCCAGTTAAAAGCGACATACCAGAATCTCGCTCCTATAACCGCAGCCGGAAAGCAAAACAGGCAAAGATCTATTACGCGTTCAGACTCAATATTAAACTGCGGAGCTCTTTTGTAAGATATCAGCACCCCTATCAGCATCGCCGACGCAATCAGGATTCCGTACCATCTCACTTCCTGCCCAAAAACAGTAAACGCCACAGGATTCATTTTCTACTCATCTCCGTCAAGACAGGTTATGTATGGAAGATTTCTATATTTTTCGTCATAATCAAGGCCATAGCCAACGATAAATTTGTTCTCAACTTCAAATCCCACATAGTCAGCCGTCATATCGACCTTTCTTCTTGCAGGTTTGTCTAAAAGCGTGCAAACTTTGATACTCTTAGGCTCTCTTCCCCACAGGCTCTTGATCAAATAATGCAAAGTGAGACCCGAATCGATTATATCTTCAACAATAAGAATATTCTTGCCCTCTATACTCGTGTCCAAATCCTTATTGATCTTAACAACACCCATGCTCTTTGTGGAAGCTCCGTAGCTGGATACTGCCATAAAGTCAATTCTTGCATCTATGGTAAGTTTTTTCAACAGATCAGCGGCAAAAATGCTTGCGCCCTTCAATATACATACTATAACTACAGGCTCGCCCGGATAGTTCTTTTCATAATCGGCAGAAATCTGTTTGCCTAATTCTCTTACACGTTTAGATATAGTTTCTTCATCGAGTATAACCTCACCGAGAGTATCTTTATAATCCATCTTCCTGATTCTCCTTGTTTTTATCAATTACATCAAAATTTTTTCATTTAAATATACTATATTAACAGAATTAATCCTCGACACATCGAGAAATAACGTCCTCAATAATGCCCAGCAGCTCTTTGCAGCCGCTTTTTTTCAGCGAGGAAACAGGCAAAAGTATGTCTTCCGCTTCCATCCCCAGTTTTTTTCTTATAATATTCTTGTTCTTAGCCCAATCATTGTTAGATATCTTATCAGCTTTTGTTGCCACAACCAGCCCGTCAAGCCCATAATGTTTCAGCCAGCCATACATCTGCACATCCAGAGCTGACGGCTCATGTCTGCTGTCGACAAGCTGAATTACCACCGCAAGATTGTCTCTGCTCTTCAAATATGTCTCGATCATATCGCCCCAATCTTTGCTGAGGCTCTTTGAAACCTTGGCATATCCATATCCCGGCAGGTCAACAACCCTGAAATCATCGTCGTTTATGGCATAAAAATTAATCGTCCTGGTCTTTCCCGGATTTCCGCTGACTCTGGCAAGATTTTTCCTGTTTAACAGCAAATTTATCAAAGAAGATTTGCCGACATTAGATCTGCCGGCAAAAGCAATTTCAATGACGTCTTCGCTTGGATATTGCGCAGGTTTGGCTGCTATGCAAAGCAGCTCCGACTTTTTTATTATCATTTTTTACTCCTTAACAAGGGCATTTTCCAATACCTGAGCAACCGTTTCAACAAATTCAAATTCCAGCTGAGTCCTTACATTCTCAGGGATATCATCTATGT
>CAVIBE010000067.1:0-2160 GCA_963640885.1 Oscillospiraceae bacterium
ATCGTCTCATAGGTACTTTTCTGGTTTTCATGAAAAACACGCTCCTGTCGAATCTACTCTGCTATATGACTGTCTTCTTCTAAATCCTCGGCTGCCGCCTCTTCGTTTTCAGGCTCAACGCCATCAAACTCATCAGCCTCAGGAATCACCTCTGCATAAACTTCGCTTTCTTCAGGATCAATATACTCGCCATCGTATTCTTCGTCGTAATCTTCATCATAATCAGCTTCGGATACTGTTTTTCGCGGTGTGAAAAGATCGCGGTCATCCTCACAATCTTCGTATTTGCTGTGGCTCTTTATATCTATCTTCCAGCCTGTAAGTCTTGCTGCAAGCCTTACATTCTGACCTTCTTTACCTATTGCGAGTGAAAGCTGATGGTCCGGAACAATAGCTACAGCCATTTTTTCTTCTTCATCTATAATGACTTTTTCTGTCTTAGCCGGGCTTAATGCGCTGCTTATGAGTATCTGAGGATCATCGTCCCAAAGTATAATGTCTATTTTTTCACCGAAAATTTCGTCTACTACAGCCTGGACTCTGCTGCCGCGTGTTCCGACGCAAGCGCCGACAGCGTCTACATTTTCATTTGCCGCATATACAGCCATTTTAGTTCTTGAACCGGCTTCTCTTGAAATGCTCTTGATTTCAACTATTCCATCGTAGATTTCCGGAACCTCGAGTTCAAAAAGTCTTTTTACAAATCCCGGATGAGATCTTGAAAGGAAGATCTGAGGGCCTTTTGTCGTTTTTCTTACGTCCATTACATAGACTTTGATTCTTGCATTAGGTGTATATACTTCGCCCGGAACCTGCTCTGTATGAGCGAGGATTCCCTCAGCTTTTCCAAGGTTGATATATACTGTATCGTTACTTATGCGCTGGATGATACCTACTGCGATTTCGCTTACTTTGTTTATATAGTCGTCATAAACCATATCTCTTTCGGCTTCTCTGACTTTCTGAACAACTACCTGTTTAGCGGTCTGAGCTGCGATTCTGCCGAAATCTTTCGGAGTAACCACGGTTTCTACGATATCGCCTGCTTCATATCTTTCGTCTATTTCTTTTGCGTCTTCGATATGTATTTCAGAAGCTTCGCTGACTATTTCGCTGAGTGTCTCAACTACCGTTCTTCTCATATATACATTGATATCACCGGTTTCTCTGTTGATATCCACTCTCACATTATTGTTTGAACTGTTGCCTGCTCCGTAATGTTTTTTGTAGGCTGAAGTCAGTGCGGCATCTATAGCCTCAAAAAGAACTTCTCTTGAAATATCTTTTTCTTTAACAAGGTCATCTATAGCGCATATAAATTCTGTGTTCACTTTTTTTCATTCCCTCCCTTATGCGATTATTTAATAATAATTGAATGTTTTTATTGTTATAGCAAATTTTTAGAAAATAACGGCAAGGCGAACTTTTGACGCCAATTCTTTAGGTATTCTCATTTCGTTTTCCTGTTCATCTTTTATCAAAATGTCTTCTCCGTCAAGTCCCTGAAGAATACCGCTATATTGTTTAAATCCGTCAAGCGCTTTATAAAGAGTTATATCAATGATTTTTCCTCTGTATTTCACATAATCGGAATCTTTGATAAGAGGTCTGTCAAGTCCCGGTGATGAAACTTCAAGGAAATAGTTTTTTTCTATAGGGTCGAGCTCATCCAGCCTCTTTCCTATAAAACCGCTGACTTTTTCACAGTCTTCAATAGAAACACTGCCGTCCTCTTTATCAATATAAATTCTGAGATACCAGTCTTTTCCTTCCTTGACATATTCGCACATAAAAAGCTCCATACCGTTTTCCGGGAGAAATTCCGCCAGTTCTCTCTCCACAATATCAGTTATCTTCATTTTTCCCACAATCTCACCACCTTCATATAAAACCAAGAGAGCGGGCATAACCCACTCTCCTGCAATAACTTATAACTATGACTTAATCAGTATACCATTACGCCAAATGAAAAGCAAGATTTATTTGAGCCTAATTGTCAAGGTATGAGCATTTTAATCCAATATATGGTATTTCGTAGGGAACGGTTCGTAACCGTTGCGTTCATAAACGTGCATTTTCCAACGATTTCACGTATTTAACGACCTGCGACCTGTGGGGTCTCCGCGCCACAGGCCTTGCAAACGTACGGACAACGTTTGC
>CAVIBE010000068.1:0-2698 GCA_963640885.1 Oscillospiraceae bacterium
TTTAATAGGTTTTACCTATAACATATTATATTTATATGATATTAGACAAGATGAAATTCTTAACGTATAATTAGGACGTTAAATGAAAAGCGGTCAATGAATCATAAAGCTGATTAAAAAACATTGCGAGTCTAAGGCAGCTCGAATTTTGTTAAAGCTTGTAAATACGGATTCAAAGATGTGCAAATATTCAAAATTTAAGTTAAGAGGTGAATTTAAAATGAAAAAAATTATTGCTGTTTTACTTGTAACACTTTTGAGCTTCGGTCTTTTGGCAGGCTGCTCCGGAAGCAGTGAAGAATCTGCTTTGACTATCGCAGTTCCTAACGATGCTACAAATGAAGCTCGTGCATTGCTCCTGCTCCAGGAAAAAGGTTACATAACATTAAACGAAGGCGCAGGAATTACTGCAACAATTAATGACATTGCTGAAAATCCTTACAACATCGAATTTAAAGAAGTTGAAGCAGCTCAGCTTCCAAACGTTTTGCAAGATGTTGATTATGCAGTTATAAATGCTAACTATGCAATCGAAGCAGGGCTCAATCCTGTAGAAGATTCTCTCGCAATTGAGGACTCAGCTTCAGCTTATGGCAATATCCTTGCAGTTAAAGAAGGAAACGAAAACACAGATGCTGTAAAAGCTTTAAAAGCAGCTCTCGAAAGCCAGCAGGTTGCAGACTTTATCAGTGAAAAATATGACGGTGCAGTTATAAGCGTAGTTGAAAACCCGGGAGACGGATTTGACGCTTCTCTTGATTATGATGCACTTGCAGGAACAACAATTTCAGTAGCAGCTTCTCCTGCTCCACATGCAGAAATCCTGGCTGTTGCAAAAGAAATCCTTGCTGAAAAAGACATAACATTAGAAATCGTTGAATTTACAGATTACGTTCAGCCAAACAATGTAGTTGAAAGCGGAGAGATTGATGCTAACTATTTCCAGCACATTCCATATCTTGAAGACTTCAATGCACAAAACGGTACACACATTGTAGAAGCTGCAGTTATCCATGTTGAACCAATGGGACTTTATGGCGGAAAACAGACATCACTTGATGCCTTAAAGTAATAGAGTGTATTAAAAACTAAGCAAATAACGTTGGCAGCATCAGCCGTCAACGTTATTTGCTGTTATTTATGCAGGAGAAAATCTGATGATTGAAATACAAAATTTAACTAAGACATTTATGGTTGCAGGCACTCCGGTAGAAGCGTTAAAAAATATTTCTCTTACTATCAATGACGGGGATATCTATGGCATTATCGGCATGAGCGGAGCTGGCAAAAGTACGCTGGTGCGAAGCATAAATATGCTTGAGCGCCCTACCGAAGGGAAAATAATTATCGACGGAAAAGACATGGGAAGTCTCAGCGAGGCAGAGCTTCGAGAGGAAAGACGAAATATAACAATGATATTTCAGGGATTTAATTTGCTTATGCAGAGAACCTGCCTGAAAAATGTATGCTTTCCGTTGGAGCTTGCCGGAGTAAAAAAGGCTGAAGCCATAGAGAGGGCAACTGAGCTTTTAGAGATCGTAGGTCTCGGTGACAAGCTGAAAAGTTATCCGGCTCAGCTGTCGGGCGGTCAGCAGCAAAGAGTGGCTATAGCGAGAGCTTTGGCGACCCATCCTAAGATATTGCTGTGCGATGAAGCAACAAGCGCATTGGACCCGCAGACAACACAGTCAATCTTGTCTCTGATTCGCGACCTTCACGACAAATTGGGGCTCACGGTTATAGTAATAACGCATCAAATGAGCGTAGTAGAGCAGATATGCACTAAAGTGGCGATACTCGACAAGGGCGTTGTAGCCGAAGAAGGCGTGGTAGGCGAGGTATTTTCCGCACCGAAATCTCAGGCGGCAAAACGTCTGGTATATCCGGAAGGTTACGAACAGAGCGAGCTTACGTGGGAGAACGATAATATTATCAGGGTTGTATTTAACGGAGCAAAGGCTACAAATACACCTCTTATAGCTCAGATGGCAATGGAAGAGAATATTGCGGCCAACATACTTTCCGCATCGACAAAGGGTATTGGGGACAAGGCATATGGCAATATGCTGCTCGGAATCTCAGGCGGCAAGGAAGAGTTACATAAAGCAATGCACTATTTGCGATCAATTGAGGATATTTACGTAGAAGAGGTGGATAGAAATGTGGTTAAGTAATTATCTGGCATCGGACGCTGTCCAGACTGCGCTGACAATTTTAAAAACTCAGTTCCCGCTTGCAATTTGGGAAACTGTTTATGTTACAATCTTATCCACCGTGTTCGCAACGATTATAGGCCTGCCTTTAGGAGTGCTGATTGTTGCCGGCGAGGATGGGAAGATATTGAAAGTTCCTAAGTGGATTCTTCATGTTTTGAACGTTATAATAAATCTGCTCAGGTCAGTGCCATTTTTGATTTTGATGATAATGGTATTTCCTCTTACAAGACTGATTGTGGGAACTGTAGTCGGAACTCCGGCAACGGTTGTGCCGCTTGTAATTGCAGCCTTTCCGTTTATAGCGCGTCTTGTGGAAGGCAGCTTGAGAGAGATAAATCCGAATATAATAGAAACTGCGCAAAGTATGGGCGCGTCACCGTTTCAGATTGTGGCAAAAGTTATGCTCCCGGAAAGCGTTCCGTCTCTGATATCTAATTTCACGATAGCAATTACTACTGTACTTGGCTACTCTGCAATGAGTG
>CAVIBE010000069.1:0-2109 GCA_963640885.1 Oscillospiraceae bacterium
GGTTATGGACATAATTGTAGCTGTATTTCTCAAAAATACCGGAGTTGATTTGTCGGGAATATCGAATTTCTATTACCTTTTAGTATTCGGCCCTGCAAGTGTGGGATATTATGGTTTTCTTGTAAAGATTATCAGAAACGAAGAAGCGAGCCCTGTTAACTGCTTTGAAGGGTTTGAAAAATTCGGCAGAAGCTTTGTGCTGGGTTTACTCATGCTCATCTTTATATCATTGTGGTCGCTCCTGCTTGTCATTCCGGGAATCATAGCTGCTTACAGATATTCGATGGCGCCGATGCTGCTCAGAGACAGGGCGGATTTATCGCCTCTGGATTGCATAAGAGAGAGCAAAAGGCTGATGATAGGAAACAAAGGAAAGCTTTTTACTCTGGATATTTCGTTTATAGGATGGTATCTGTTATTTTCTATACCGGTTATTATTATTGTAGCGCTGCTTATTGCTCACTCGCCAGACAATATTGTAGATTATTCATATGCGGTTTCTCTTATAGCTGTAGCATGTACGCTTTGGGTAACCACTTATTCAAGGACGGCTACTGCTGCATTTTATCAGGAGCTTACAAGAGATTTTTGGCAGTTTGACGGAGAGCAGTTTTATGGCTCAGGTCAGTGGAACGCAGGAGCGTATTCCTATCAGAGATACGACGAAAATGCTGAAAATTCACATGAAAATTATAAAAATACGGATTCGGGTTTAGAGGACAGTAATGAAAGAAATAATTAGCCTTTTTACAACTTTTTTTAAAATAGGAATAATGACTTTTGGTGGCGGATATGCCATGCTTCCCATGATTCAGAGGGAAATTGTCGAAAAACATTCATGGGCTACTGACGAGGAAATAATGAATTATTATGCGGTAGGTCAGTGTACACCCGGAGTTATTGCTGTAAATACGGCTACGTTTATAGGTTATTACAGAAAAGGGGTTTTAGGCTCTCTGGCGGCAACTTTTGGTGTTATTGCGCCTTCGCTTTTGATTATAACGATTATTGCGGCATTTATACAGGAATATTCTCATATTCCTGCTGTTCAATACGCTTTTTCGGGTATAAAGGCGGCTGTTGCTGTGCTTATAATAAATGCGGTGGTAAAGCTCTGGAAAACGGGTGTAAAAGGTATCTGGGGTGCAGTGATTTTTGCGGGGGTTTTAGCTGTGGAAGTCATATTTGATATATCATCTGTAATTGTAGTTGTTGCGGCTATACTTATCGGGATTTTGGCTCAGGTTTTCAGAGGCCGCCGCGGAAAGGAGATGGATGAATGAGTATTTATCTGACTCTTTTTGTGGAATTTTTTAAAATCGGTCTTTTTGCTATAGGCGGCGGACTGGCGACTGTTCCGTTTTTATACGATTTAACTGACAAATATGACTGGATAACTCCGGGAATGATTTCGGACATGATTGCTGTCTCTGAATCTACGCCGGGGCCGATAGGAATAAATACGGCAACTTATGTGGGTTATACTGTCGCGGGGATAAGCGGCGGTGTTGTCGCGTCTCTTGCTCTGGTATTGCCCTCGTTTCTTATAATAATGGTGATAGCAAAGTTTATAGCAAAATTTCAAACGAATCCTTATGTGATTTCTGTTTTTTCTGTTCTCAGGCCGGCGGTTACTGCGCTTATTGCGGTTGCGGGGCTTCAGGTTTTACAGATGGTAGTTTTTAAGGACGGGATTATCCCTGATTTTGCCAAGGGGTTTGGCGGCGTTAGTGCGGCGCTTAATACGGGTTCGGTTTTGCTGTTTGTGGTTCTATTGATTGTGAGCTTTAAAACTAAATTTCATCCGATTGTTTATATCGGGATTGCGGCGGCGGCGGGGATTATTTTTAAAATATAAATTTCGAGGAAATTTTCAAGCATATTTTGAATGAATTTCAATCCGTTTTGTTGCAAAAAATGCTTGAAAAATCCCAGGTTCTTGTGTATAATTTCTTGTTGATAAAAGTAGCGAAGGCTTTTCGCCTCGTTAAAAAAAAGGGAAAAAAAGAAGCATTTTTTTGCAGAAAGGGGATTGACAATATGAGATTTTGCCCCACAATTATACATACATACATACATACATACATACATACATACATACATACATAC
>CAVIBE010000070.1:0-6140 GCA_963640885.1 Oscillospiraceae bacterium
AACGTGGGTGGTACCGCGGTGAAAAAGTAATCATCGTCCCGGATTTTTTCCGGGACGTTTTTTAATGATGTTAATAAATATATTTAAAATAAAGGAGAATACTATGTTTGAAAATTTATCCTCAAAACCGATAGCAGAGTATCAGAACGAACAGGCCGCAGCCTGGGAAAAAGAAGACCTGCTCAAAAAATGCGTAGAGACAAGAAAAGGTATGCCGGCATTCGGATTCTATGAAGGCCCTCCAACAGCAAACGGAAGACCGGGAATCCATCACGTTATGGCAAGAACCCTTAAAGACTCAGTATGCCGATATAAGACAATGAAAGGCTTTGAAGTAAGAAGAAAAGCCGGCTGGGATACACACGGACTTCCGGTTGAAATAGAAGTCGAAAAACAGCTCGGAATTTCAAGCAAACCTGAAATAGAAAAGTACGGCATCTCGGAATTTAACGAAAAATGCCGCGAATCCGTATTCACTTACGAAAAACAGTGGAGAGACATGACCAAGAGAATGGGCTACCTCATCGATTTGGAACACCCATACATCACATTGGACAACGATTATATAGAATCAGTATGGTGGATTCTCAACAAATTCTTCAACGAAGGTTTCATTTATGAAGGATATAAGATTTTGCCTTATTGCCCGAGATGCGGAACAGGCCTCGCTTCACACGAAGTTGCACTCGGATATAAAGAAATAAAATCAAATACACTGATAGCAAAATTCAAGAAAAAGGATGCCGAAAACGAATACTTCCTCGCATGGACAACCACACCCTGGACACTCGCATCAAACGTTGCACTGACAGTAGGCCCTGATATCGATTATATCAAGGCAAAATATGCTGACGGAAACGTATACTATCTGGCAAAAGCGCTCGCAGACAAAGTTTTGAAAGAAGACTACGAAGTGCTCGAAGAAATGAAAGGTAAAGACCTCGAATTCATGGAATATGAACAGCTCATGCCATTCGTTACGACAGACAAAAAAGCCTTCTTCGTAACCTGCGCAGACTACGTAACCATTGAAGACGGTACAGGAATCGTTCATACTGCGCCGGCTTTCGGTGAGGACGACTACAACACAGGAAAGAGATATGGACTGCCTGTACTCAATCCTGTAGCAGAAAACGGAAAATATACAACAACTCCATGGAAAGACAGATTTGTTATGGATTGTGACGTTGATATCATCAAATGGCTTGCTGCAGAAGACAAAATCTTCGCAAAAGAGAAGATGGCACATAATTATCCGCATTGCTGGAGATGCCAGACACCGCTTCTTTATTATGCAAAGCCGAGCTGGTATATTGAAATTACAAAGATAAAAGACGTGCTCATAAACAGCAATAATAAAGTAAACTGGTTCCCTGATTTTGTCGGCGAAAAGAGATTCGGAAACTGGCTCGAAAACCTCAACGACTGGGCAATCTCAAGAAGCAGATACTGGGGAACACCGCTCAACATCTGGAGATGCGAATGCGGTCACCTCGAATCAGTCGGCTCAAGAGCTGAACTCGTTGAAAAAGCGATAGAAGACATAAACGAAAGCATAGAATTGCACAGACCGTATGTTGACGATATTCATTTCAAATGCCCACATTGCGGAAAGACTATGACAAGAGTAACTGACGTAATCGACTGCTGGTTCGACAGCGGAGCTATGCCATTTGCTCAGCAGCATTATCCGTTTGAAAATGCAGACATATTTGACGAAGAACTTTTCCCGGCAGACTTCATCTGTGAAGGTATCGACCAGACAAGAGGATGGTTCTACTCACTGCTTGCAATTTCAGCATTTGTAAAGGGTACAGCACCTTATAAAAACGTTCTGGTAAACGACCTGATTCTTGACAAAGAAGGCAAGAAGATGTCAAAATCCAGAGGAAATACGGTAAGCCCGTTTGAACTTTTCGATAAGTATGGCGCAGACGCTACAAGATGGTATCTGCTTCAGGTATCTCCTGCATGGAGTCCGACAAAATTTGACGAAGACGGTCTTATCGAGGTTCAGAGCAAGTTCTTCGGAACGCTGAAAAATGTATACAATTTCTTCGTGCTTTATTCAAACACGGACGATATCAATATCAAGGAGTGCTTCGTTCCTTATGCGGACAGAACAGAGCTTGACAGATGGATAATCTCAAAATATAACAAGCTTATCAAAGAAGTGACCTACGAAATGGATCACTATGACCACATGAGAACAACGAGAAAGATTCAGGAATTTGTCACAGAAGACCTGTCGAACTGGTATATCAGATGAGCAAGAAGAAGATTCTATAAAGAAGGCATGGACGTTGATAAGAAGGCAGTATTCTGCACGACTTATGAGATCATGACAGGAGTTGCAAAGCTCATTGCACCGTTTGCTCCGTTTATCGCAGACGAAATGTACAAAAAGCTCACAGGAGAGGAATCCGTTCATATTGCATTCTATCCTGAAGCAGACGAAACTCTCATCGACGAGCATGTTGAAAAGAGAATGGACCTTGTAAGAGGACTTGTAGGTCTTGGAAGAGGAGCAAGAGAAAAGGAAAAGATCAAGGTAAGACAGCCGCTTAACGAAGTTCTGGTAGATGGCAAATACGAACCGCTTATTTCTGATATGACAGATCTGATCAGGGAAGAGCTGAACGTAAAATCTGTTGTTTTCGAGAAAGATCTTGAAAAATACATGAATTTCAGCCTTAAACCTAACTTTAAGGCAGCAGGCCCGATTTTAGGCTCTAAGATAAAAGCTTTCGGAGCAGCGCTCGCAAAGGCTGATGCTTCGGCTGTGGTTGCCGAGCTTGAGACAGCGGGAAAAATAACGCTCGACCTTAACGGCGAAGCTACAGAAATAGACAAAGAGCTTGTAGACGTTATCATCAGTGCAAAAGAAGGATTTGTTGTAGCTATGGAAAATAATCTCTTCACAATCCTTGATACTAACATGACTGCGCAGCTGATAGATGAAGGTATCGCGCGTGAATTCGTTTCAAAAGTGCAGCAGATGAGAAAAGCGCACGATTTTGAAATGATGGATAAGATTGAAATCGTTTATACTTCAGATGAAGCTGTAAACAAGGCAGTAGCTGAATACAAAGACTACATCATGGGCGAGACTCTTGCTGTATCACTCAGCGAGGGAGCCTCAGGCGAAAAAGTAAATCTGAACGGTCACGATGCGGTTATCGGTGTTAAACGCGTATAATTATAAAAAATGCAAAACGGGCGGGGTCTGTCCCCGCCTTAAATTTTGTGAGACAGTCGCTGCATAAGCTATGTAAAAATGTTGGGAGGAGACAATGATAAAGATAAAATCCATGTCTTATGCTGAATTGGAGGAATATATCCTTTCAATAAACGAGAAAAAATTCAGAGCAAAGCAGATATTTGAGTGGATGCACAAAGGTGTGAGAAGTTTTGACGATATGAAAAATCTTCCGGCTGCTTTACGTGAACGGCTGAAAGCTGAGGCGGATCTTGAAATCCTTAGCGTAGAATTGATTCAGACGTCAAAAAAAGACGGTACAAAGAAATATCTTTTCAGATTGTCTGACTCTCAGTTTGTGGAAAGTGTTCTTATGCGATACAGCTACGGAAATACGGTCTGTATTTCAACTCAGGTCGGATGTAGGATGGGCTGCGCTTTTTGCGCTTCGTGCGAGGACGGACTGAGGAGAAATCTGACTGCCGGAGAAATTCTGGATCAGGTTCTGGCTGTATCTGCCGATATAGGGCAAAAAATTGACAACGTAGTGGTTATGGGAGTAGGCGAGCCTTTCGATAATTACGCTCAGCTTACCAGATTTATAGACAACATAAATGACGCGCGGGGCTTTAATCTGGGCATGAGAAGCATAACTGTTTCGACTTGCGGAATTGTTCCTAAAATAAAAGAGTTTGCGCAAAACTATCCACAGGTAACTTTTGCTGTATCGCTTCATGCACCAAACGAGCACATAAGAAACGAGCTTATGCCGGTAGACAAAAAATACGATTTCAAAACTCTGCTTTCGGCTTGTAAAGATTATGTTAAAATCACAAACAAGAGGATTACGTTTGAATATATTCTCATTGACGGATTTAATGACCTACCAAATCATGCGCAGGAGCTGGCGGAAAATCTTAAAGGAATACTCTGTCATATAAACCTGATACCGTTTAACGGCGTTATCGGTAAAAAATTTGCCGCACCTGAGCCTGAAAAAGTGCAAATGTTCAGAGATATATTGAAGAAAAACGGGATTGAAGCTACTGTAAGGCGGGAGCTTGGAAGTGACATTGACGGCGCATGCGGACAGCTGAGAAGCAGAAAAAATAAAAACATACTGTAGGCTGCGCAGGTTTTGCGGTTTTTTAAGCGTAAGATTTATAGGCTCGATTGGCGCTGTAAGATAAATTAAGACAAATATATCTGATTACATAAAAAATCTTTTTCAATTATCTTTGCTTTATGATGATATTCCTGTTATAATGGCAGTAGAATATATCGAATGACAGATACCTTTTATATATGACTTAATGTAGACAGGGGGAATGTAAATATGGTTAAGATAATGGTAGGCAAAAAAGGTAGCGGCAAAACCAAGAAAATGATAGAGACTGCAAACGATCATGTGGCGCAGAGTCAGGGAAGTACAATCTTCATTAACAATGACAAACGCCTTACGAGAGAACTCAATTACAGGATGAGAGTAGTGAGCGCAGAAGAGTATCATCTCTCAAACGTGGATGAATTTACAGGATTTATCCTCGGAATTATCAGCTCGGATCACGATATCGATACTATTTTTATCGACAGTATAACAAAACATGCGAATATCTCACTTGACAACGTTTCGACTTTTATTGAAAGACTTGATAAGATTTCTGAAAAATATGAGACAGATTTCATTGTCAGTGTCAGCGCAGAACCTGACGAGATAGTAGGAATCTTAAAAAATCATGAGGTATTGAATTAAATCGAGGACGTTCCTTTGTATCGGCGAGATTAACAATCTCGCCTTGCTTTTGTCGGAACGTCCTGTTGTTTTTTGAATTATGGAAGACTTATATTTAACATATGCCAAACAGATGAGAGAAAAATACGGAGAAAAAGTATACAAACTTCCCGTAAATCTTCCTGCGACCTGTCCGAACAGAGACGGGACAAAAGGAAGAGGAGGCTGCATTTTTTGCGGAGCAAAGGGAACGGGATTTGAAAATCTCCCAAGTACTATGACCGTAAAAGAGCAGCTCGAAACAAACCGGAACTACATTGGCCCGAAATATAAGGCAAATCTGTTTGTGGCATATTTTCAAAATTTTACAAATACATATTTTCCGCCGGATGTTATGGCAGAATACACGAGACAGGCAGCGGAAACAGAGGGCATTGTGGAGCTTTGCTTTGCGACAAGACCGGATTGTGTTGGCGATGAAATTCTTCAGACTATCAAAGATGCGTCATGCGGCAAACAGGTCTGCATTGAGCTGGGGCTTCAGACTGTAAATCCCGAAACTTTGAAAATAATAAACCGCGGTCATACGCTGGATGAATATATAGAAGCTGTAAAAAGAGTACATTCCTATGGCTTTACCGTAGGAACTCATATGATACTAAACCTGCCGTGGGATAGCAGGGAAGACTGCATAGCAGGAGCCGAGCTTTTATCTGAGCTTGACATAGAAACGGTAAAAACCCATACCCTGTATATCGAAAAAGGAACAGAACTGTGCCGGATGTACGAGGCAGGCGAGTTTGAAATCTGCCCAAAAGAAGAGTATGTACACAGAGCTGCGGACTTTTTGGAACATCTGAAGCCGGGAATTTCTGTGCAAAGATTAGCAAGCAGAGTCCCGAACAGCGATACCGTGTTTTGTAACTGGGGCAGCGGTTGGTGGAAACTCAGAGATATGATAGAGGACGAAATGAGAGCAAGAGGCAGTGCTCAGGGGGCGAAATGGACAAAAAAACAGAAAACAAATTACTGCTCTGGGATATAGACGGAACTCTCATGAGCTGTTATAGAGACGGTACGTTGGCGCTGAATGAGACTTTCAGACGAAGAACCGGTCACGAAAACGCCTGCGGCGAAGTAATTGTCGGAACTCTTATGGATTCGGCGCTGGTCGACAGGATGATGGAAAAATTCGGGATACCGTCCGAA
>CAVIBE010000071.1:0-3990 GCA_963640885.1 Oscillospiraceae bacterium
CTATTGGGACAAAATCAGATTCGTTATACCAAGACATTATCACATTTGATTCATAATCCATCAAAAAAAATTAATAAAACCATTGACATAATCCACCGACGGTGGTAACTTATATTTAGTGATTAGCACTCAACCAAAGAGAGTGCTAACAAACAAGAGGGTGGTATATATGGAACTGACAGAAAGAAAATTGAGAATACTGCAAGCGATAATTGACGATTTCGTGTTCTCGGCAGAACCGATTGGTTCAAGGTCGCTGTCAAAGAAATATGATTTGGGAATAAGCCCGGCAACCATAAGAAATGAGATGGCGGATCTTGAAGAAATGGGTTATCTTACCCATCCGCATACATCGGCCGGCAGAGTTCCTTCTGATAAAGCCTACAGATTATATGTAGATAATTTGATGCAATGCTGCCCGATACCTGAAGCACAGCAGGAGGATATAAGGAGCAAGCTGAATTACAATCTTCTGGAGCTTAATAAGACAATCGAGCGCGCAGCGACGTTGCTTTCGGATATAACAAATCTTACGGCATTTGCGTTGACGCCGAAAGAAGATACAAACAGGCTCAAATATATAAATCTGCTTCCGGTAGATGAAAAATCTGTAGTGCTTATGATAGTTACGGAGACCGGCAAGGTGACAAATACCGTGCTGAGGCTTAAAACCGGATACGATGCAAGAAAGCTCGAAATCCTTTCAAAGCTGCTTACGTATAACTACAGAGGTAAAGAGCTCAGCAGTATACTTACTGTTGACATAATAAAAACGGTTGAAGTGGACATTGAGGCAATGAGCAGGCTTATCGAAAATATAATGCCGGAATTCCTCAAAACTCTTGAGGGAATGCTTGATACCGAACTTTATATGGAAGGTTTGACAAATATATTCAATATTCCGGAATATAACGATATAGATAAGGCAAAAATGTTCATGAAGATGCTCAATAAAAAAGAGCATATCGCAAAAGTCATTGATGAGAGAGCTGATGGCATAATGATAACCATCGGATCAGAAAATCAGGACGATGAGATGAAAGATTGCAGTCTTATAACTGCGACTTACAGAGTAAATGGTAAATTGATAGGAAAGCTTGGGGTTATAGGCCCGACGCGAATGAAATACGATAAGGTGACATCGCTGATATCGTTCATGACCGACAACCTGAGCCGTACATTTAAGCTTTCCGAGGACATAGATTCAGATGGATAATTTAAAAAGAAAAGGCGGTATGTACAGATATGGAAAAAGACAAAGAAGAAATCCTGAACGGGCAACAGACTGCTGCCGGGGAAGCTGCTGAAAGCGCTCCTCAAAATGAAGCAGAGGAAAAATCCGAAGCGGGAAATGATGAAAGCAGCCTTGACGCACAGCTTCAGGAGGCTAATGACAAATATATGAGGCTGGCTGCGGAGTATCAGAACTTCAGAAGACGAACTGAGACAGAAAAGCAGAACATAGCATCATATGCAAATGAAAGAATAGCAAAAGAGCTGTTAGATGTAGTTGATAACTTTGAAAGAGCGCTTGCTTCGGCGGCAACAGAAGACGCAGGGCTTAAAAACGGAGTAGATCTCATTTACAAGCAGCTTTTGACAGTGCTGAAGAATTTCGGAGTTGAGCCAATCGACACTGAAAACAAAGAATTTGATCCGAACTTCCACAACGCAGTAATGTCGGAGGAGGTTGACGGAACAGAGGCAGGAATGATATTGGCGGAAATGCAAAAGGGCTATATGCTCAGAGACAGAGTTTTAAGACCGTCAATGGTAAAAGTTTCTGTATAAAAAGTTAAAAAATATTTTAAAATAAATCAGATTTAAAAGGAGATGTTAGTATGAGTAAAGTAATAGGTATTGACTTAGGAACAACAAATTCATGTGTAGCAGTTCTTGAAGGCGGAGAACCTGTAGTAATAGCAAACGCAGAAGGAAACAGAACAACACCGTCTATCGTCGGTTTTGCAAAAAACGGTGAAAGACTTGTAGGTGAAACAGCAAAGAGACAGGCAATTACAAATCCTGACAGAACAATAATCTCTATAAAGAGACATATGGGCACAGATTATAAAGTAAACATTGATGGTAAAGATTATACACCGCAGGATATTTCAGCTATGGTACTCATGAAGCTGAAGGCTGATGCTGAAAGCTATCTCGGCGAAAAAGTAACTCAGGCTGTAATCACAGTTCCGGCTTACTTTACAGACAGCCAGAAACAGGCAACAAAGGATGCAGGTAAGATTGCAGGTCTGGAAGTTCTCAGAATCGTAAACGAGCCTACAGCAGCAGCTCTGGCATATGGACTTGATAAGGCTGATTCAGACCATAAGATTTTGGTATATGACCTCGGCGGCGGTACATTCGACGTATCAGTTCTTGAATTAGGCGACGGAATGTTTACTGTACTTGCAACAAATGGCAACAACAGACTCGGCGGCGATGACTTTGATAAATGCCTGATCGACTTCATGGCTGACACATTTAAGAGCGAACACGGTATTGATTTAAGAAATGATAAAATGTCAATGCAGAGATTAAAGGATGCGGCTGAAAAAGCTAAGAAAGAGCTTTCTTCATCACAGACAACTAATGTAAATCTGCCGTTTATTACAGCTGGTCCTGAAGGTCCGCTCCACCTTGATATGAATATCACAAGAGCTAAATTCGATCAGCTCACATCAGACCTGGTACAGAAGACTATCGAGCCTATGAAAAAGGCTATGGCTGATGCAGGCGTTACAAACAGCGACCTCGAAAAGGTTATCCTCGTAGGTGGTTCAACAAGAATCCCGGCTGTACAGGAAGCTGTAAAGAAAGTTACGGGCAAAGACCCATACAAGGGAATAAATCCTGACGAATGTGTAGCTATCGGTGCTGCTATTCAGGCAGGCGTTCTGACAGGCGAAGTAAATGACGTACTTCTTCTTGACGTGACACCGCTTTCACTCGGTATTGAAACATTAGGCGGAGTATTTACAAAGCTTATCGACAGAAATACGACAATTCCTACAAAGAAGAGCCAGATCTTCTCAACTGCTGCTGATAATCAGACTGCTGTAGACATTCACGTATTACAGGGCGAAAGAGAAATGGCTGCATACAATACAACGCTTGGCAGATTCCAGCTTACAGGTATTCCTGCTGCACCAAGAGGAATCCCACAGATTGAGGTTACTTTTGATATAGACGCAAACGGTATCGTAAATGTAAGCGCTAAGGACATGGGCACAGGCAAGGATCAGAGAATTACAATTTCTTCTTCAACTAAACTCTCAGATGAAGAAATTCAGCAAAAAGTAAAAGAAGCTGAACAGTTCGCAGCAGAAGATAAGAAAAAGAAAGAAGAAGTTGAACTGAGAAATCAGGCTGATACCTTAGTTTACGAAACAGAAAAATCAATGAAAGAGCTTGAGGATAAGCTTTCAGATGATGAAAAAGCTAAAGTAAATACAGCGCTTGAAGATCTTAAGAAAGCACTTGAAGGTACTGATGCTGATGCAATCAAGGCTAAGACAGAAGCTTTGACAAACGAATTCCACGTATTGTCATCAAAACTTTATCAGCAGGCACAGCAGGCTCAGGGAGCTGCAGGCGCAGGCGCAGCAGCTGACGGAGCTGAACAGCAGACTAAACCTGAGGACGATAATGTTGTTGATGCGGACTTTGAAGTGGTTGACGACGAGAAATAAAAATAATAAAATATATGAAATGCAATTCTATCACGGCTTTATGTCGTGATAGAATGTAATGCATGGGGATCAATAACCCTCATGCTTTTTTTCGGTTTAATATATAGATTTTGGAAGGTGAAATTCAATTGGCAAAGCGGGATTATTATGAAGTTCTGGGACTTGAAAAAGGTGCCGGCGTCGATGAAATAAAAAAAGCTTTCAGAAAGAAAGCGATGCAATATCATCCGGACAGAAATCCGGGCGATAAGGAAGCAGAAGAAAAGTTTAAGGAAGTAAACGAGGCTTACGAGAT
>CAVIBE010000071.1:4000-8333 GCA_963640885.1 Oscillospiraceae bacterium
GCTTTAGCGGCTTTGGCGGTTTTGAAGATATATTTGGCGATATATTCGGCGGTTTTGGCGGCAGCAGAAGGCGTAACGGCCCGAGAAAGGGCGCTGATATTCAGGTTCGCGTGAGCGTCTCTTTTGAAGAAGCTGCTTTTGGAACTAAGAAGGATATAAAGATTACAAGAAATGAGGACTGCCCGGAATGTGGAGGCAGCGGTGCAGAAAAAGGAACTGAAAGAACTACCTGTCCGAATTGTAACGGAACAGGTCAGATAAGAAAGGTAACAAATACTGTATTCGGTCAGGTTTCAAATGTAACAACCTGTCCAAATTGCGGCGGTAAGGGCACTATAGTCAAGACTCCGTGCAAAAAATGTAGCGGCAAAGGCAATGTCAGAAAGGACGTTACTATTTCTGTAGATATACCGGCAGGTGTTGATAATGACTCTGTAATTTCGTTGAGAGGTCAGGGCGAAGCCGGATTAAACGGCGGCCCGTCAGGTGACGTATATATCATTATACAGGTAAAACCGCACAAAATTTTCAGCAGAAACGGTTCAGACCTCATACTCGAAATACCTGTAACTTATCCTCAGGCAGTTTTGGGAGCTGATCTTGTTATCCCGACTTTGACGGAGAAAATCTCATATAAAGTACCGCCGGGAACTCAGCACGGAACTACGTTCAGATTAAAAGGCAAGGGGATAAAGGTTGTTAATTCAAACAACAGATACGGCGACTTGTATGTAAGAGTGCTTATTGAAATTCCTAAGAAAATCAATAATGAGCAGCGAAAGCTGCTTCAGCAGCTTGAAGAGGCATATAATACGGGCGAGCATGAGCAGAAGAAGAATTTCATGGAAAACGTTAAAGACCTGTTTAAAAAAGACGGCAAAGACAGCAAAGAAGAAAAAGACAGAGACGCTAAAGATGGCAAAGATGGCAAAGAAAAAGAGAGCCGAGCTAAAGTTAAAAAAGATAAAGATAAGGATAAGTAGAAATGGAATATCTTGAAGTTAAGGTCTATACTACGACGAAAGGTATAGATCCTGTAACCGGAATCTTTCTTGCTGCGGGCGTGGACGGTTATGTCGTAGAGGACAAAAATGATTTTTATGAGCTGATGGAAAAAAAGAATGCTTATGACTGGGATTATGTTGATGACGATCTTATAACTGAGCTTAAAGATGCCGAGACAAACGTTACTGCCTATCTTGAGAAAAATTCGGAAGGATATGCACAGCTGGAGCAGATAAAAGAGGGAATTTACAGACTTGCTACTTTGGATGCCTGCGGTTTGTTTGAAGATACGGTTTGTCTTTTTGGCAGGCTGAAGCTGTGTGTAAAAAACGTATGCGACGAAGAGTGGAAAGATAACTGGAAAGAGTATTTTAAGCCGGAGAAGATTACTCAGCATATAGTAATCAAGCCGTCGTGGGAAAAATACGAAAAGCAGGACGATGATGAAATCATAATTGAGATAGACCCGGGAGCTGCGTTTGGAACAGGAAAGCATCCGACTACAACAATGTGCATAAAAGCATTGGAAAAATATATTGATGAGGATAAAAGCAGTGTGCTTGACGTGGGCTGCGGTTCAGGAATCCTTTCGATTGCGGCGGCTTTGCTTGGAGCGAAAGATGTTCTTGGCATTGACATCGACCCTATTGCTGTCACTGTTTCGGGCGAAAATGTTGAAATGAACCACTTGTCGGATAAGATAAAGGTGACTGCGGGCGATTTGACTAAAGGTATAGATTATAAAGCTGATATTGTCGTAGCAAATCTTATGGCGGATCTTGTGAAAATGCTCTCAAAGGATGTAAAAAGACATCTTAAGCCGGGCGGATATTATATTTCTTCCGGAATACTTGAAGAGAAAAAAGATTCGGTTATAGAAGCTGTGAAAGAATGTGGCTTTGAAATCGTTGAAGTTATGTTGGAAAATGAATGGTGCGCTTTAGTTGCACGTTAAAATGTTAAAAAGATAATGAGCAGGTTTTTTGTAGATAAAAAGAATATAAGAGAAGACAGAATCTATATAACAGACAAAGATGATATAAAGCATCTTTCAAAGGTTGTGCGCCACAGAATCGGCGATATAGTGGAAATATCGGATAATTGCGAAACTGAATATGAAATAGAGCTTGATGACATGAGCTTGGACTCGGTTTCGGGCAGGATAATTTCTCAAAACAAATTTGAAAGAGAGCCTTTTTTGAGAGTTACCCTATATCAGGGGATTCCCAAGCAGGGAAAGATGGAGCTTATAATACAGAAAACGACTGAGCTTGGAATTGATACTGTTATACCGGTTTTTACGCAGCATACTGTGGTTCAGGACCGCGGTAACTTCGATAAAAAGACTGAACGCTGGCAAAAAATAGCAGATGAAGCGTCGAAGCAGTGCCGAAGAGGCATAATCCCTATAGTTGAACCGGCTGTGAGTTTTGACAAGGCTTTGGAGCTTATGAGCGAAAACGATCTCAATATTTTCTGTTATGAAGATGAGAGAAAAACTACTTTGAAACAGATTCTCAGAAGCTCTGAGGCGCTGGCTTGTAAAAAAGTCGGGCTGATAATCGGACCTGAAGGGGGATTCTCTGAGTCTGAATTTAAAATGGCAACAGAAGCCGGAGCTTTGTCAGCATCGCTTGGAAAAACCGTTTTGAGGGTTGAGACTGCTTCGGTTGCGTCTATGGCTATGATAATGTATGAATTGGAACAATGAGGTAAAACATGAAAATTGCTTTTGCGACATTAGGCTGTAAGGTGAATCAGTATGAGACGCAGGCGCTCAAGGAGATTTTTCGCGCTGAAGGCTATGAAATAGCCGGAGAGGGCGAGGCTGCGGATGTATGTGTTGTGAATACTTGCAGCGTGACTAATATGGCTGATCGGAAATCCAGGCAGGCGGTAAGGCATTTTAAGAAACTGAATCCGGATTGTATAATTGCTGTAACAGGCTGCTATGCGCAGACTGGCGCTGATGCGGTACGCAAAATGGAAGAGGTGGATATAGTTGTCGGCACGAATGAAAAGAGCAATCTGCCGGAGCTGGTGGAACGTTGTCTTAAAGACAGAACCCGCTTTTTTTGTGTTCGCAGCTATGAGGAGCTTGGCGACTTTGACGAAATGGGAACTGTCGAGGCGATGGACGGCCGAACCAGGGCTTACATTAAAATTCAGGAAGGCTGTAACCGATTCTGTTCTTATTGCATAATTCCTTATGCGAGAGGAAATGTCAGGAGCAGAGCTGAGGAAGATATATTAAAGGAAGCGAGAAATCTCATAGAGAAAGGCAGCAAGGAGCTGGTGCTTACGGGAATAAATACTGCGCTTTACGGAAGCGAGGATGATGGCGAGCCTAAGCTGCATATGCTGATTGAAAAAATTTCTGAGATAAAAGGCGATTACAGAATAAGGCTCAGCTCTTTAGAGCCGACTGTCATAAATGCCGATTACATAAAAAAACTCTTTAAATACGAAAGGTTATGTCATCATGTTCACTTGTCTGTTCAAAGCGGAAGCGATAATGTGCTGAAGAAAATGAACAGAAGGTATGACATGGCTGAATACCGCAAAATAGTTAAGACCATAGAGGAATTTGACCCTGATTATGGGATAACAACTGATATAATAGTGGGATTTCCGGGCGAAACGGCTGAGAATTTTGAAGAATCCGTAAAAATAACGGAGGAAGTGGCTTTTGGAAAAGTTCATGTGTTTCAATATTCTCAAAGAGCCGGTACTCCTGCCGCTAAAATGCATGATCAGATTGCGGCTTCTGAAAAACACAAAAGAAGCGAAATTCTTATGGCTGCGGCAGAGCTTTCGTCGGAGCGTTTTATCAGAAAAAACACAGGAAGCGTTCGCAAGGTTTTGTTTGAAGAATTTCATCCTGAAACCGGCTTAGTGTCAGGATATACGGATAATTATATCAAGACTTATGTCGAGGTTTTGCCCGGCACAGAAGACGAAATTATAAACTCAATTAAAGATGTACTGATTGAAGAACCTTTCGGCGACGGCGTTAAAGGTAAAATAATTCAAAAAAATTGATTTTTATTAAAATTAACTTGATTGAAAACGTTTTACCTAAAACTGATTTCTTGACGAAAATAAGGAAATTATAGTATAATGTGGTGACACGTTATATTTACAAACAAAGCGATTTGGCGTTGCTGATTTGAGAGGTGGTAGAAGATGACTGACTGCTTGTTTTGTAAGATAATTGAAGGCGAGATTCCTTCCAGCAAAGTTTACGAAGACAGTTACATGTATGCTTTCAGGGATATTGAGCCTCAGGCACCTGCACATGTGCTGATAGTTCCTAAAAAACACATAG
>CAVIBE010000072.1:0-2028 GCA_963640885.1 Oscillospiraceae bacterium
CGATGGAACAGATGACGTTTATCTCTACGGTTACAAGGAAATCGAAGAAGACGAATTTGAAATCATTGACATACTCGATGATGATGAATTTGACGAAGTTTCGGCTGAGTTCGACAGAATCACTCTGGAAGAGATTATTGATACCGAAGAAGAATAATAGTGACGAAAAATGCGAAAAAATTGCGGTGTTTTAAGCACCGCAATAATTTTTTTGAGCGTATTTTAGTTGGAAGCTGATTCCACACCGTGGTTTGTGAGTATGGTAGCAGCTTTTTGCGGATTGTCCGCTTTGATAATCATGTAAGCAACATTTCCTCTTGAGTAACCATACATGTATGACACGTTGATGCCCTCGTCTGAAAGGTACTTGAGTATTTTACTAAGCGAACCCGGTTCGTCCGGAATTGCAATGTTGAGAACGTCCGTAAAATGTGCGGACATACCACTTTCCTTCAATGCGAGGAAAGCTTCATCCGGTTTATCCACAATAGCCCTGATTACACCATAGCTCTCTGTATCAGCGATTGAAAGTGCGGAAATGTTTATCTCCGCTGCCGACAGTACCTGAGTAAAGTCAGCTAACCTTCCTGTCTTGTTCTCTAAAAATATAGATAACTGTTTTACTATCATGTTGTCACCCCTTATTTAAGTTTTCGGTTGTCAATAACTCTTGTAGATTTTCCTTCGGTTCTCTGGAGAGTTCTCGGTTCGCATAATGTGAGGATAACGCTTATGCCAAGAACACCTTCGATCTTTCTCTTGATTTTATTTGAAAGAGCCTGAAGCTTACCGATTTCATCGGAGAAGAATCTGTCTTCAACTTCAACCTGGATTTCAAGGGTATCCATAGCACCTTTTCTATCTACCTTAAGTAAATAATAAGGCTTTGTTTCCGGCATTTCAAGTAAAATACTTTCAACTTGTGAAGGAAATACATTAACGCCTCTGATAATTAGCATATCGTCAGTTCTGCCGGTGCATTTGTACATTCTTGCGGTAGTTCTGCCACATTCGCATTTCTCATATGTAAGCTTCGTGAGGTCTCTTGTTCTGTATCTGAGCAGCGGCAAAGCTTCTTTTGTTATCGTTGTGAAAACGAGCTCGCCTGTTTCACCTTCAGGAGCAGGCTCAAGCGTATCAGCATTGAGTATTTCCGGAATGAAATGGTCTTCTGCTATGTGCAGACCGTTTTGATATTCACATTCGCAGGAAACTCCCGGACCCATTATTTCGCTCAGACCATATATGTCGATTGCTTTTATGCCGAGATTTGTTTCTATTGTTTTTCTCATTTCTTCAGTCCAGGGCTCTGCGCCGAAAATTCCGAGACGAAGTTTGAGCTTGTCAACGAGGCCTCTCTCTTTAATAGTCTCTGAAAGAAGAACCGCATAGGAAGCTGTGCAGGCGAGAATAGTAGTTCCGAAATCTTCCATAAGCTGAAGCTGCTTGTTCGTATTTCCGCCTGAGATAGGAATAACTGAGCAGCCGAGTTTTTCAGCTCCATAGTGAAGTCCTAAACCGCCGGTGAAGAGACCGTAGCCGTAGCCGATCTGTATAACGTCTTCTTTAGAGCCGCCTGCCATTGCGATAGATCTTGCAACTATTTCAGAGAATGTTTCAACGTCTTTTCTGGTGAAACCAACAACTGTAGGTTTGCCTGTAGTTCCGGAAGAAGCGTGTATTCTGACAACCTCGCTCTGAGGTACAGCAAAAAGTCCGAACGGATAATTGTCTCGGAGATCCTGCTTCGTTGTGAAAGGAAGCTTTGTAAGATCGTCAACTGTGTTGATGTCGCCCGGTTCAAGTCCTAAAGCCTGCATTTTAGCTCTGTAAAAAGGTACATTGTAATATACTCTTTCAACAGTTTTTTTCAATCTTCTGCCCTGCAATTCGCGCAGCTGTTCTCTGTCCATACATTCATGATGCTCATTCCAAATCATTTTTAAAATCCTCCCTTATTTTGTATTGAAACGGCTCTGAGATAAACCGTTCGTTTCTTGTTAAATTACATGTTACTTAACTGCAATA
>CAVIBE010000073.1:0-3301 GCA_963640885.1 Oscillospiraceae bacterium
GTATACCATGTCCTTGCGCACTTGTATACCATGTGTAGTCTTGACATACGAACCGTTCCCTACGGCGCATGACGCGAAACCGTTGGAAAATGCGTTTAGGGGCATTCATACGCGAATTATGTAAGGGGCGGAGGCGGCAATATGGATTATTGGAATTGTTCACGGAACGGTTATGAACCGTTCCCTACGGAAAAATGTTGAAAAAAGGTGCATTTTTAGGAATGGTACGCAGGCGCGTTCCATACGGCGAAACATTGAAAAATACGCGCAAATGCAATCTTGAGAAAATTTTTATATTTGAATTATAGAATAATTTATTTTTTTCTGTATAATTGTATGCGTGAAAGTTTTTTTAAACATGAAAAAATTTTATGTATAAAGAATCAGAGAATAAGGAAATGTATTATGGATAAAAGGAAAAGGGGAGACCGCAGAGACGGAATTTGGCTTAAAGAGCTTGATGGTATGCATTTGATAATGCCACACCTGATGCCCAAAAGAACAGAGGCAGAGGTTTATCTTAAAGAACAGATAGATGTTACCGAACTTGTAAAATATCTTGAAAAGAAAAATGCCGAAAACAGGGAGTATAAAACCACTCCCTTTCATGTTTTTGTAGCAGCTATAGCAAAAACCGTGCATTTCAGACCTTATCTGAACAGGTTTATTGCAGGAAAACGGTTTTATCAAAGAAAATTTGTTTCAATTTCGTTTGTTGTAAAACAGAAATTCGAGGACAAGGCAGAAGAAATGCTTCTGATAATGAAGACAAAGCCGGAGGATACGCTAAAGGACATAAGCAAAAGAATTTTGGGTAATTCAGAAAAACTCAGAAAAGAAGCAACAACAGACGTCAACGACATAATGGATAAAGTAGGTCATATGCCGAGATTTTTAATCAGATTCTTTTTTATGCTTGTTCGTTTTGTGGACTTTCACGGCTGGATGCCCGAGGTTATAACATCAGGAGACCCGAATTTCAGCACAGTGCTCGTCTCAAATCTGGGCAGTATAAAATGCGATGCGGCGTATCACCATTTGAACAATTATGGTACAAATTCCATAATGATAACGATAGGCGAAATACATAAGGCTGCTGTTGTGAATGACAAAGGGGAAGTAGAAGTAAGGGATGTAGTAAATTTTGGATGCACAGTAGATGAGAGGATTGCGGACGGCTTTTATTTTGCACGTTCGGTGAGATTTATAAAATATCTCGTAGCACATCCTGAAATACTGGAGCAGAGAATAGATACGGAGGTTGATTATGAATTCTAATACTGTAAAGGCACCGTGGCTGTCGTCTTATGTGAATGTTGCGCATAATTTGGATTATCCGGATATCTCAATGTTTGAGCTGATTGAGAGAAATGCCGTACAAGGCTGTTATCTCAATGTGAAGGCTTATGATTTTATGGGAAAACACATTACGTATCTTGAATTTATAGAGGATGTAAATCTTTGCGCGAGAGCGCTTAAAGCGATAGGCATAAAGAAAGATGACGTAGTTACCATATGTATGCCCAATACGCCTCAGGCTGTAACGATGTTTTATGCGATAAATATTATAGGAGCAGTATCAAATATGGTTCATCCGCTGTCGGCTGAGGGCGAGATAACAGAGTATATAAACGGCTCAAAGAGCGTAGCTGTCCTCACTATGGATATGTTTTATCATAAATTTGAGAGCATAAAGGACAAAACACCGGGACTGAAAACAATAATATGCGCTTCAATAAAGGAAGCTTTGCCTAAGGTTAAGAAACAGGTGTTTAAATTGACTAAGGGCAGAAAAATTGCGCCTATACCTAAAAAAGCGGGAGTTATCAGATATTCGGATTTTCTGGAAAAAGGCAAGCTTTATAAAGGTGAATACAGATATAACAAAAAGGGCGATGAGGTTGCGGCAATTCTCTACAGCGGCGGCACTACGGGAACGACCAAAGGGATATTGCTGACAAATATGAATTTTAATGCACTGGCAATGCAGACTGCCGCGGCAGGAGACTGTATAATTCCGGGACATATAATGCTGTCGATAATGCCTATATTTCACGGATTTGGACTGGGCGTAACTATACATACCGGGCTTACAAACGGCTGTACCTGCGTTTTAGTGCCTCAGTTCAGCGTTGACATTTATGCAGATATTTTGAAAAAATACAGACCTAATTATATTGCGGGAGTGCCGACTTTGTTTGAGGCTCTTCTCAGAAGTAAGAAAATGAAGGACATAGATCTCTCGTGTCTTGAGGGCGTTTTTTCGGGCGGCGATTCGCTTTCGCTTGAGCTTAAAAAGAAGGTGGATCTGTTCCTTAAAAATCATAATGCAAGAGTGCAGATCAGAGAGGGTTACGGAACGACAGAGTGCGTAACTGCAAGTTGTCTGACGCCCAAGAACTTTTATAAGGAAGGCAGCATAGGGATTCCTTTCCCTGATACTTATTATAAGATCGTAGAACCGGGAACTGAGAAGGAAGTTGAGTATAATACGGATGGAGAAATTTGTATAAGCGGGCCGACTGTAATGAAGGGTTATATGGATAATCCTGAAGAAACTGCTCAGGTTTTGAGGACGCATGAGGACGGCAGAGTCTGGGTTCATACCGGCGATCTGGGAATGATGGACGAGGAAGGTTTTATATATTACAAGCAGAGAATTAAGCGTATGATAATTTCTTCCGGATATTCGATTTATCCGTCTCAGCTTGAAAATGTGATAGATAATCATCCTCTTGTTTTGATGTCGACTTGCATCGGTGTGCCTGACCCGTATAAAATCCAGAAAGTCAAGGCTTTTGTTGTTTTAAAACCGGGCGTTAAGCTGACGGCTAAGGTAAAGGCTGACATTAAGAAACATTGCGAAAAAAATATCGCAAAATATGCGATGCCTTACGAATTTGAGTACAGAGATTCATTGCCTCAGACTTTGGTTGGAAAAGTGGCATATACTGTGCTTGAAAAAGAGGAAATTGAGAAACTTTCTCGGGAAAAATCACTTAAAAAGGGAGAAAAGGCTAAGAATTAAACCGCGACAGCGTGAAATGTTTGCGGCGTTTTTAAGAAAATTAAACCGGGACGGATTTGTATGAATCCGTCTTTTGTGTTATAAATAGAGTGAAAATGAGTTCGCAGGCGAAGGAGCCTCGGCTAAACGAGGCTAAATTTAATGAAAGGAAAAGCTGTTTTAAGATATGAGTTATATTGAAATAATAGAATTAATAATAATTGCAGTCCTGCTTGTTGCTTTGATTTTTGCGCTCATAAGGCGTGGAAAGAGCGGGAAGGCAGATGTTATGCC
>CAVIBE010000074.1:0-2435 GCA_963640885.1 Oscillospiraceae bacterium
AAATTATGATAACATCTTTAACAAACAAAATCAATGGATTTAAGCAAAATTTCGTTAAAACGCTAACAATTTTTTTATATGGTTTTCGTTTCCTGTGAATGTATTTCCGGTTTATTTTGTTTTTTTAAGCGAGAGCCATGACTTTAATTATATGTTATCAAAAATCTAATTCCGGACAAGTACGCACTTTGATGAAATATACTCACCCCGGTGTTAGTAAAAACCGAATTGATTGAATTGATTCGCCCTGTCTTATCGTCCGTTTTGATATTTTGTTTACTTTATTTATTCTATTTTTCTGTAAAATAGGATATAATATTCACTGAAACAGCTGAAACAAAACGTATTAACGTTTGCTCTTTTATCACGGCGAAAGGAAATCAAAATAAAATGTTAGAAAAATCAATAGCCTTTTCGGCTAATGCCTGCAAGGAAAAAATAAGCCAAATTTCAAAAAAACCTTATATTATTACTGTCATGGAATCCGTGGTAATAATATCAGATATAGATCCGGACGACAAAGATTTGATGACGGCTGAAGCGCTTCTCAGAATCTATGAAAAATCCTGTACCACACTTGAAGAAATAGAAACCGAATTTGATGCGAGAATTAAAAATATGGTTCAATCGGCATCATTTGGCGATGCAGATTCCGTGAAAAAGCTTCCTCTCAAAATCAAGATGCTGGTTTTTGCTCAAAAGCTTGCCGATCTCAGAGCTCTTCTCAGAGAATATAACTACTATAATGAAGCATTATGGACAGATGTTCTTAAAAAAGACCCGGCTGTTCTGGCTGAATATTACTATAGCCTCGTCGATGTTTTCTTTGAATTTGAAGAATACAGCGCTTTCAGTGAATTTAATACTTTAGTTGCTCGCCTGTTTATAAAACACAGATAATTCACAAGATTCCAGACCACAGCGGATATCACGACAGTACGGCACACAAAATAGTGAGATTTATTTGACTTCAAAGAATGACAAAAAATAATCAATATGCCTCATTTACCTATTGACAAAGGTCTCGCTTAGGTGTTATAAATGAAATTGTATTACGATTCTTAAAGAAAGGAGCAGGACGAATAATGAAATCTGTAAGAAGTACGATTAATGTCTTTAACACATATTTCTATTACTACTTTTACTTTTTATTTTACGGAGTAAGAGCGATTCGTGCTGCAAATAAACCTTTATTTATAACATTGTAATAGAAATATTATTATATAATTGTTGTAGTTGCATAGGTTTATCCGTCCGAAATCGCTCGGGCGGATTTTTTATATCGCCTCAAAATGCAAAAATTTCGGCAAAGAATATGCAGCTGCAAATTCAAATTTAATTAAAATACTTGACTACTACAAGTTAATCTTCACAAAACGAAAGAGAGGTAAGAAAAATGATAGCAGTATTAAAACAGGATACATCGGCACAACAAAGAGAAAGTCTGATTAAATGGTTTGAAAGCATGGGACTTACAGTTCACATCTCCGAGGGTGATTTTCACACAATACTCGGTCTGGTCGGCGATACAAGCCAGGTGGACATCGGGCTTTTGGAAAGTCTTTCAATCATCGAATCAGTAAAACGAATCAGCGAACCTTTTAAAAATGCAAACAGAAAATTCCATACAGAGGATTCTGTAATAGATGTAAACGGTATAAAGATTGGCGGCGGCAACTTCCAGATAATCGCAGGTCCATGCTCCGTTGAAAATCACGATCAGATTTTGGAAATAGCGCAAAAGGTTAAGGAATCCGGCGCAACAATCCTCAGAGGCGGCGCATTCAAACCGAGAACTTCACCTTACGATTTCCAGGGATTAAAGGCCGACGGAATCGAGCTTCTGCTCGAAGCAAAAAAAGCCACAGGTATGCCTTTGATTTCAGAAATAATGAACATAAACGACCTTGATTTGTTTGAAGATGTTGACATCATTCAGGTCGGCGCAAGAAACATGCAGAACTTCGACCTGCTCAAAGAGCTTGGCAGAACAAAGAAAAACATTCTCATAAAAAGAGGCCTTGCGAACAACCTCAAAGAGCTTCTCATGAGCACAGAATACATAATGGCAGGCGGCAACGAAAACGTAATCCTCTGCGAAAGAGGTATCAGAACATTTGAAACTTATACCAGAAATACGCTCGACCTTTCGGCCGTACCTATGCTGCACGAGCTTTCGCACCTGCCTGTAATCGTAGACCCGAGCCACGCTACAGGGCTGTCAAGACTGGTTTGCCCTATGGCAATGGCTGCGACAGCTGCCGGCGCTGACGGTCTGATGATTGAAGTTCACAACAATCCGGAAAAAGCTCTCTGCGACGGAGCTCAGTCTCTCACACCTGCGCAATTCGATGTTGTGGCTAAAAAGGTGAGAAAAATAAGGGAGGCAATGGAGTAATGGTAATCGGAATTGCAGGGCTTGGCCTGATTGGCGG
>CAVIBE010000074.1:2445-3610 GCA_963640885.1 Oscillospiraceae bacterium
TTGTTACAGATTGCTGCGGCACTAAAAGGCTCATATGCAAGGAAGGTTTTGCTCTTGCTGAAAAATACGGCTTCACCTTTGTCGGCGGTCATCCTATGGCAGGAACTCACAAGTCCGGATTTAAGTACAGCACTGAAGATATGTTTAAAGGAGCGAGCATGGTTCTTGTGCCACCGGTTTACGACAATATGCAGCTTTTAGATAAGATGAAGTCAATATTTGCTCCCTGCGGCTTTGAAAAATTTTCAATAACCACGCCACAGCAGCATGACCGTCTCATCGCTTTTACTTCACAGATGGCGCACATAGTTTCAAATGCTTTCATAAAAAGTCCGTCCGCACCGGAGCATACCGGAGTTTCTGCCGGGAGCTACAAAGACCTTACCAGAGTAGCCTGGCTCAATCCTGATATGTGGACTGCGCTTTTTTTAGAAAACAAAGACAACCTGTTGGGCGAGCTTGACTTTTTCATAAATTCATTAAATGAGTACAGACAGGCAATCGCGTCGGACGATTCGGAAAAGCTGAAATCGCTTTTGGACGAAGGCAGGAAACGCAAACAGGAGGTTGACGGCTAATGGAAAAAGTATCAGTAAAAACACCGGACAGGTCATATGATATTATAATCGCCAGCGGCATCCTTGACGAAGTCGGGAAACTTTCTTTAAAAGCGGTTACTCCGGGAAAAGCTTTGATTATAACCGACAGCACGGTTGATGCGCTATACAGCGGTAGGCTGACAGGTTCGCTGCAAGCTTCAGGATTTTCGGTTGAAAAATATGTTATTCATGCCGGAGAAGAGTCAAAAAATACAGAGAATCTTTTAGACATAGTAAACTTTCTTGCTGAAAATAATTTTACAAGAAGTGATACCGTCTTTGCTTTAGGCGGCGGCGTTGTGGGAGATATAGCCGGATTTGCTGCTTCAGTTTATTTGAGAGGAATTAATTTTGTTCAAATTCCTACTACTCTTTTAGCGGCAGTTGATTCATCTGTCGGTGGCAAAACTGCGGTAAACCTGCCCTCCGGCAAAAATCTGATGGGAGCTTTTTATCAGCCTAATATGGTCATCTGTGATTATTCTGTATTTGATACGCTTTCTGAGGAAATATTTCGTGACGGCTGCGCCGAGGTGATAAAATACGGAATGATATTTGACAGCGAA
>CAVIBE010000074.1:3620-4585 GCA_963640885.1 Oscillospiraceae bacterium
AAAAGCTGAGCATTTTGATAAAAGGCAACATAGCAGAAGTCATAAAGCGCTGTGTTTCAATAAAAAGCCACATAGTTGAAATGGACGAAAAAGATAACGGTATGCGCCAGCTGCTGAATTTCGGGCATACATTCGGGCATGCTATCGAAAAATGCAGCAGATATTCAATATCTCACGGAAAAGCGATTGCAATAGGCATGGCTATGATTACAAAAGCTTCTGTAAAAAAAGAATTTTGCACGCCAAAATGTTTAGACATATTAATGGAGATTCTGAACGAGTTTGAGCTGCCCTGCTCTACTGATTTTTCGGTTGATGAGCTTTATAAAGTATTGCTTTCGGATAAAAAGCGCAAAGGCGATAACATAAATCTGGTCATACCCGAAAAAGCCGGCAGATGTGTTTTGAAAAAATTTTCTGTCACGGACGTGAGAAAACTTCTTGAAGCAAGTATGTAAATTTATATAACGGGAGAAAGATAAAAGATGAAAACAGTCAGAATAATCCCCTCCCCTTTGGGAGGCATTATAAATTCAATACCGTCAAAATCCCATGCTCACAGGCTTCTTATCTGCGCCGGGCTTGCGAATGAGTACGCAGAAATAATTTGCCCCTCATCTTCCGAGGACATTGACGCTACAGCAGGTTGTCTTAAAGCTATAGGTTCTGAAGTAATCAAAACAGAAGCAGGCTTTATTGTTGAGCCTGGCAAAATTTCTCCGTCATTTCAGCTTGACTGCGGCGAGAGCGGCTCTACTTACAGATTTCTATTTCCTGTCGTATGCGCTATTATGAGCCGTATACAGCAAAATTCGTCTGAAGTGCAAAATAAGTCATATGAATTTATACTCCATGGCAGACTTCCCGAGCGCCCTATGGATTCACTTTTCAAGGTTTTAGAAGCAAAGGGCATACGAATTTCGGGAAAAGGCACAGATAAGGTTTCGGTTTCAGGGACTCTGTCC
>CAVIBE010000075.1:0-541 GCA_963640885.1 Oscillospiraceae bacterium
ATATTAAGCGCCTCTGGTTAGTGTCGGCTAACTCTCCCCCTCGCATGAGAGTTGACCGGCACAACTTATATGCCGAAAAAAGGATGAACAGGAAAATGATGAAGATATCGGACAAAATAATATTCGGCAATAATGATTTGAAAAAAATATCAGAAAGTAAAGATTTTACAACATACAGGCTGGATAGTGACGACGGATATGCTTTGTTCGACTGCTATGACGTGTTTTCGGGAGTAAAACTCATATATTACGACATACGAATGAAAAGTTTTGAGATTAATTATGGCACATTGCCTGATATTTTAGAGATAAACTGCTGCTTTGAAGGGCGTATGGAATGTGAAAGCAAAGACGAGTTTCACTATATGGTGAGCGGAGATTTTGCAGTAAGCAAAAATGACGGTAGTGTGCATAAAATATTCTGCCCGTTTAAAAAAAGCCGCGGCGTGGTGATTTGCACCGACATAGCTCAGGCGCCGGGCTGTTTTTCATGTTTTATGGATGACGTAAATGTCAAGCCTGATGCGATTATGGAAAAATT
>CAVIBE010000075.1:551-4654 GCA_963640885.1 Oscillospiraceae bacterium
CACGTTTTTTCAGAGCTGTATTCAGTTCCGGAGTCTGTGAGAAAAGGATATTTTAAGGTTAAGATATTAGAGCTGTTTTTGCTTTTGAGCGGCATGGATGTTGAAAATGCGAAGAATAAAAACTGTGCTTTTTCCAAGCCAAAAGTCGAGCTTGCCAAAAGTGCCGGCGAATATCTTTTAGAAAATATGGAAAGACGGGTTACGATAGCCGAGCTGGCGGAGCATTTTCACGTTTCGCCTACGAGCATGAAGAACTGTTTTAAAGATATATATGGCGATTCGGTTTATTCGTATATAAGAGGACAGAAAATGAATTTTGCCGCTTCAATGCTGAAAGAGACTGATTTGTCGATTCTTGAGATTGCAGGACGCTGCGGGTACGATAACGGGAGCAAATTTGCAAGCTCGTTTCGTACGGTAATGGGAATGGCACCTAATGAATACAGAAATTTTGCGCATTTGGAACAAAATAAAAATCAACAGAATTAAAGCAAAAATTAAGCGAATTAAACTGAAGATAATTTCTAAAAAGTGTCTGTTTGGGGTTGAATCCGGACAATAAAGCGTATATAATTTTTTAGATAAAGAAGTAGGGAATATAGATATTTGTTAGATGATAACGAATTATCGTAAAGAAGAGGAGAGATTATTATGAAATTTGAAAAACTTTCTATTTTTGTAGGCGGATTTGCACTTGGAACAGCAGGATTAAAGCTTTTGACAAGCAAAGACGCAAAAAAATGTTATACTCATGCTACAGCAGCAGTATTAAGAGCTAAGGACTGCGTTATGGCAACAGTTAATAAGGCTAAAGAAAACGTGGATGATATAGTTGCTGACGCAAATGACATTAATGACCAGAGATATTTCGCAGAAGACGAATTTGTAGAAGACATCGCTTGCGAAGAATGCTGTAAAGAAGCTGAATGTGACGAAAATTGCGCAGATGCAACAGTTTAGCGGAAATGAAAAATGAGGATGGGAAGAGTCCTGATCGGGCTCTTCTTTTGTATTGGAGGAAGATTGGATGAAATGTAAAATTCTTCACAAATCTAACGGAAGACTGAGAGTTCGTGTAATGCAGAAGCGAATGACGCTGGAACAGGCGGATATAATTGAATATTATTTCAAAAGCCTGAGCTTTGTGGCTAATGCCAAGGTCTACGACAGGACTTGTGATATTGTTATAACATATAAAGGCGATGAGAGTAAGGTTATAGAAGCGCTCGGCAGATTTTCGTATGAAAACACTGTGGTGGAGCTTCCTGAACATTCGGGCAGAGCTATGACACGCGAATACGAAGATAAGCTGTTTTTTGCAGTGGCAGGACGGGTTGTAAATAAGGTTTTGTTCCCTTATCCGCTGAGATTGGCGATAACTGTATGCAAGTCGCTGCCATACATAAGAAAAGGAGTGAAATCCCTGCTCAATCGCAAGCTGGACGTTTCCGTGCTTGATGCGGCGGCAGTTACTGCGTCGATTTTGACAGGCGATCACAACACGGCTTCATCTATTATGTTTATGCTTGGAATCGGCGAAATCCTGGAAGAATGGACACGAAAAAAAGCTGTAGGAGACCTTGCGGAAACTATGTCGCTTAATGTCGATAAAGTATGGCTGATGGATAAAGACGAGGAAGTGCTTGTGCCGGTGAACGAAGTTCATGTAGGCGACCATATAATGGTAAGAACCGGAAATGTGATTCCGCTGGATGGCAAGGTTGTTTCGGGGACTGCGACAGTAAATCAGGCGTCCATGACCGGAGAGTCGATACCTGTACCTAAAAAAGCGGGAACTTATGTATATGCAGGAACTGTCGTTGAAGAAGGGCAGTGCATGATTGAAGTGGATAAGGATTTGGGCAGCGGCAGATATGATCGCATAGTTAAAATGATAGAAGAATCCGAAAAACTGAAATCGGAGGCTCAGAGCAGGGCGTATACGCTCGCAGACAAGCTCGTGCCTTACAGCCTGGGAACGACGCTTCTGATTTATCTTCTCACGCGAAATGTGACTAAGGCTATGGCTGTGCTTATGGTAGATTTTTCGTGTGCGCTGAAGCTTTCAATGCCTATTGCGGTAATTTCGGCTATGCGCGAAAGCAGCTCTAACGGAATTTCTGTAAAGGGCGGCAAATTTCTCGAAGCTGTTTCGGATGCGGATACGATAGTCTTTGACAAGACGGGAACTTTGACTCGTGCAACACCTAAAGTTGCTCAGGTAATTCCTTTTGAGGGAAATAATGAGAATGAAATGCTGAGGATTGCGGCTTGTCTCGAGGAGCATTATCCTCATTCGATGGCAAATGCGGTTGTGGAAGAAGCAAAGATAAGGGGCATTGTTCATGAGGAGTGCCACTCTGAGATTGAATATGTCGTTGCTCACGGAATCTCAAGCATAGTTAATGGCGAAAAGGTTGTAATAGGCAGTTATCATTTCATTTTTGAGGATGAGGGCTGTGTTCTTGGTGATGAGGAGCGTGATAAGTTCAACTCGATTTCGGGAGAATTTTCTCAGCTGTATCTCGGAATATCCGGCAGGCTCGCTGCTGTAATTTGCATAAGCGATCCGCTAAGGGAAGAGGCTGCGGAGGTTCTCAAAAAGCTGAAAGCTTTGGGAATAAAGAAAGCTGTAATGATAACCGGTGACAGCGAGAGAACGGCGAAGGCTATTGCTGCCGAGGTCGGAGTTGATGAGTATTATTCTGAGGTATTGCCGGAAGACAAGGCGAATTTTATCCGCTCGGAGCATGAAGCAGGAAGAAAGGTAATAATGATTGGTGACGGAGTAAATGATTCTCCGGCGCTTTCTGAGGCTGATGCGGGTATTGCCATTAATGACGGAGCTGCGATTGCCAAGGAAATTGCGGATATAACGATATCGGCGAATGATCTAAACTCGCTTGTAACTCTCAAACAGATAAGTGATGGTTTGATGAAGCGAATAAGCTCGAACTACCGGTTTATCATTTCGTTTAATGCTATGCTCATTGCTCTCGGGGTGGTGGGAGTGCTTCCGCCGGCGACTTCGGCGATGCTGCATAATCTCTCGACTTTGGGAATAAGCTTGCACAGCATGACGGATCTTTTAAAATAAAAGTGTCTTTTTGGAGCTTTATTGTTTCCTTTTGGAGCTGACAAAGCTCCTTTTTTTTATTATCATACTCGTATAGAAACTCGCTTGCGAGAATTTTTTAGAGCACGAGTTAGCATATGCTAACTGAGATAGAATAGAGATGTTAGAGGTGAATTATGAGTGTTGTTATAGTGGGCGGAAATGAATGTATGGTCCGTCAATACAAGGATTTGTGTAAGGAATACAGTTGTGATGCCAAGGTGTTTGTAAAAATGAAGGGAAGTTTTAAAAATATGATCGGAAATCCTGATTTATTGATTCTGTTTACGAGCACTATGTCTCATAAGATGGCAAGAACGGCATTGAGTGAGACTAAGGATCTGGGTATGAGGATTGCGAGATCTCATTCCAGCTCAAAATCTGCTCTTGAGTGTATTCTCAAGGAGCATACGGGACTGGAAAGAGAGAAAAGGCAGTAATAATAAATGTGTTGACGATATTAATTAAGGAGCTAATCTATGTCAGACCAAATGTTAGTTGAACATTGCTCTCCTACACTGGCCGGGATGAAGACCGGAAACATGTTTTCATGCCGATGCCAATCTAAAAATGAGCTGAACAATTATGTCAGACGGCTTAACAGACTTTTGGGTAAAAAGGGAATAAGGGTTTTGCCGCTGAAGCTCAGCAATGGAAGGGCTTTAATATATATTTACAGACCAAGCAAATTGCAAAAAGATTTCTTTGATGAAGAAGTGATTTCAATATTGAGGGAATATGGCTATGAGCCTGAAAATCCGAATCGTTGTGTGGTCTGTCTTATAAACAAATTAAGACTCTCAGAGGAATTTCCTCATGAAATAGGCTTGTTTTTGGGATATCCCCCTGAGGATGTAAAGGGATTTATAAACAGCAAGTCTGAGCACTGTGAGTGCAAATATGTCGGGTGTTGGAAGGTCTTTGGAGATGAAGAAAAGGCTATCAAGATTTTTAATAAATATAAAAAATGCACGGCTGTATATTGCAC
>CAVIBE010000076.1:0-3553 GCA_963640885.1 Oscillospiraceae bacterium
TGTTGGCATAAACTCTTCCCAAGATTTATCATCGACGAATGTTACAAAATCTTCAATGTCGATATCCTTTTCAATCGGAACATCAGCACCATAAATCATAAGCGGCATACGGATAGATATGCCACGCAAGATAGCAATAGCCTTTTTGCGTGCTTCTTTAGCCTGTTTCCTTTTATTGCGTTCTTCTTGCTCTTCCTTTGTCAAATTCTTTGGCGGTATAGGTGGCTCGGGGTCATCTATATGCTCAATCTCTTCATCGGTCAAGCCCTGTCCGTTGACTACAACCGCTTTCTTTTTCTTTGACGCTTTAGACGAGCCGATAATATCACTAAGGTCATTGAAGTTTTTTGCAGCATCTTCATCAATCTTGAAAAGTTCATCATTATAAAGAGATTCATCCTCAAATCCGCTGTTTACGGCACGTTCGGCATAAATCTGCTTTATTTGCTCCATCATAGATTCAACGCTGTAAGTTCTTGTCTTTGAACCGGAAATGGCAATAACAGGGCAGTAGTTGAGAAATTCTCCCATTGCATCTCTACGCTTTTGCTGACTCTTGCCCGGCTTACGGGACAAATGCACTGTTTCGGTCAAGACCTTGAGCGTTCTGTCAGGTGCAAAATCAAACACATAGCAGTCAGTTTTCTGCTTGCCGTCAATCGTACCCGCAGACTGTACTCTGAATATAGTCTGCATATACTGAGCCGCCGCAGTAGAATATGAACCTGAGAGCATTAAAACAGCAGTCCATTCCTTAACAGTTACGCCTGTTGTCAGCTTACCGCAAGACAGAGTTATAGAATAATCATTATTTTTGATAGTATCTCGCACAAGCTCCAGTGCATCCTTTGCGTGTTCTTCCTCGTATCTGTCGCCCTCTCCGGCAACATTAGCAATACCGAAATGCTCAAATACAGGATGTTTTCTAAGCAATTCGCTTAAAGCCTTGGCTTCTTTAACACCCGGAACCATCCACAAGGTATGGCGGAACATATCACGATATTCTTTAGTGGAGTAAGGATAACCGCTGTCTGTATCCTCTTTAACCATTAAATCAAGAAAAGCTTTAATATCGTTTTCATGTACAAATTTACCCTCGGTAGCATTTGGAGGTAGTTCACGGTTGCCGTTTGGACTTTTGTGCCAAACCCTGAAAAATTCTTTGAAGTTAAAAGCCTTAGTGTCATATTCATCAGAAACATATTTCTTGAGCTTCTCGCCTAAATCATAAGTATAGATATGCATTTTCGGCAAGTCTGCGTAAGGGTTATGGTCGCCCTGATGAGCTAAGTCCCACTCGGTCTTTTTCTTCTGTTCCATAACATAGTCCCAAGTGTAGACATTATCTTCTCCGAATTTATCAAGAAGATTAAATGGCGTACCTGAGAGAGCAAGAACCTTTGTATGTGCTTTTTTAAGTGCTTTAACTACATTATCGCCAAGCTCTGTCTGAGTTCCCTCGTGAGCTTCATCAACAACGATTAAATCCCAGTCAAGTTCAAACACTGCATTATTCTTATTGAACTTGCCGTCGACTTTTTGAGAACCTCTCAAATCCTGAACAGAAGCAAAATAAACAAAATAAGTTCCGTCCTTATCCAGTTTACGGATTTTTAAGTCGTTCTCTGCATCGGTCTTTTCATCAAATATATAAGCAGAATCCTTTGTTTTACGCTCATAGTGATATTCGTGTGTCGAATTGTCCGGAAAGAATATTTTCTTGAAATCTTCGCTCCAGCCGTCATCAACAACAGGGCGGTGGGTCACAATAATTACTCTGCGATATTGCTGGCGGCGAATTACTTCAAGTGCTGTTAAGGTCTTACCAAAACGCATTTTGGCATACCATAGCATTTCATCATCTTTCTTGAATGTCTCTATGGTTTTCTCGATTGCATCTATCTGTTCTTCTCTGAAATCGATTTTTTCGTGAGGTGTTTCTCTTATAACATCAGCCGAAGATAATGTTGATTTTCCATTTTTAACGGCTTTAATAGCTGCTTTTACTGTCTCAAGGTCGGTAGCAAACCATTCTTCGCCCGTAGAACCGTTAGGCTGAACCTTATGAACACCGGAATTCATAAGAACTTTGTGAACATCTTTATCCTTAAAAGGAAAGCTGTAGCCGTCTTCTGTTTTAAGGGCAAGTTCTGTATATTCAAGCTTGTAAGACGTACTTGCTGTCTTGGTATAATTGTCAATACGAGCCTTAGCCGCCTGATTTAAAGTGCGACAGTTCGGCACAAGTTCGTTCGGCTTTATATCCGTTTTTAAAGTTGCTTCACCGACTTTCAGCATACTCTTGTGAGTTTCATAAGGCATGCTGAATACATATATCAGCTTATAGCTATGGGTTTGTTCAAATCTTTCCACGATTTGCACCTTCTTTCAACACATCTATGAACTGAATACTTTTTTTCAGATTAGTCCAATCGTATATTCTACAGTAGATACCGTTATGATTAAAAATATCGTTCTTTGCACAACCGGGGCACTGAACCGTTGTTTCTGTTTCTATATGTTCAAAGAAATTCATCTGATGATAAATTTCTTTGGTTTCCTGACAAGAATACGGCACCACACCTTTAAGCCCGTCCATCTGCCAAATATTCCAAACAATAACATTGGCTATTTCTCTCAACAGAGAAATAGGAGTTTTCTCTTTGAACCTTGCTTCGTAATAATCCACGTAGTCATACAATAGATTTTCACGGGCAATCAGCAGGCTATCGCCTTGAAATTCGTAACCGTAAACGCTCCATAAAGCTCTGATAGACCATTTAATCCAAGTATCTTTATCATCACAATTCTCATTTATGACACGCATTTTTCGGTCAAATAAACCTATGCGTTCATTTATCGGAATGAGTTTTCCGGTTGTTGTATCATATCTGCTAATAAGATATGGAGCTTCTCCACAAGTAATTTCCAAGCGTTTAGCATCTACATATTTCTTCCAAGTTTTCTTTTTATCGTCAAAAAATATTTTGTCCTTTGTTGTTACCCAGCTTGTCCCGTTAGGTGTATTGAATACATTCTTTCTACCAAACCAAGCTTCATCGACCTGATTATTCTGTTCATTGCAAATCCACGAAGGAGTAAAAACCTCGGCTCTTTCCCTGATTCTTCGATCCTGAACTTCCTTTGACTTAGCGGCTCTCGGCTGAATTACATTGACAAAAGCTCCTGTAATCAGCTCAATTTTCATTTCCGCTCGCTCATCATACTCGTTGCCCAAATACTCATAGTCCTTAGTACACCACAAGATATTTTTATTTGTAGTTTTATCTTTCAGAAGCATTTTCAAGATAAGCGGGTCGATATCGGCAATATCATCTTCTAAAATATCTATTTTCTTTTCAAGCTCTGTTCTTGTAGCTTTTTCCATATATCTAATCACCCATTCTTATCTCAAATTTCTCAGATAAAATCTTTCTATATCATTCATTGCACAATCAAAAATCATTGTAATTTTGTACAACAAGTCTGACTCTGCACATCAATTCATAAATTTACCCAATCTATTATACCATAATCAAAAGCGAAATTCGCA
>CAVIBE010000077.1:0-2679 GCA_963640885.1 Oscillospiraceae bacterium
ATACTATTGCTGCAATAGCTACCGCTCCCGGAGAGGGTGGCATCGGAATAGTGAGAATCAGCGGAGAATTGGCAGGAGCTATTCTCCGTTCTGTTTTTGTTCCGATAAATAAAGCTGATAACAATAAAAATAGTGAGATAGTGAACAGAAAGCTCACTTACGGCAAAATCGTAAATCCTGATACGGGCGAGGAAATAGACGAAGTTTTGGCTGTATTTATGAAGGCGCCTTATACTTATACCACAGAAGATGTTGCCGAAATCAACTGTCACGGAAGTATGGTTTCATTAAAAAGAACGCTGGAAATTGTTTTAAAAAGCGGAGCAAGGCTGGCTGAACCCGGTGAATTTACCAAGAGAGCTTTTTTAAACGGGCGTATAGATTTATCTCAGGCGGAGGCCGTAATAGATTTAATAAAGGCAAAGACTGAGGATGGATATAAAGCGGCTCTGGGGCAGCTTTCGGGGCGGCTTTCTGACAAGATAAATAAAGTAAGACAAAAGCTCGTAGATATACTTGTGGATATTGCTGTTAATATTGATTATCCGGATGAGGATATAGAAATAATAACTTACGAAAAAATCTCGGCTCAGCTCGAAGACGTGAAGAACGATTTGAAGGAGCTTGTCGATACTGGATATACCGGAAGAATACTCAGAGAGGGGCTTAATACGGTAATTGTAGGAAAGCCTAATGTAGGAAAATCTTCTCTGATGAACCAGCTTTTGAGGGAGGATCGCTCTATTGTCACGGAAATACCGGGAACTACGAGAGATACTATCGAGGAGCAGCTTAATATAGGCGGGATTCTTTTGAATATAACCGATACTGCGGGCATCAGAGGAACTGAGGATCCGGTCGAAAAAATCGGGGTTGAAAAGAGTTTATATAGCCTGAAAAAAGCTGACCTGGTTTTATTTATTGTTGATTCTTCGAGGAATTTGGATGAAGAGGATTTTGAAATAATAGACAGGCTTAAAGAAACAAAAGAAGTTATTGTTCTCATGAATAAGGCTGATAAAAGCGGTGTTTTTGAAAAGGATGCTCTTTTGCAATATTTTGATGAGAACCAGATAGTAATAACTTCTATGGAGGATGGCAGGGGAATAAAGGAGCTTGAAAATAAGATATCTCAGCTTGTATATAAAGGAAAAATAAGGTCGTCGGAAAATGTTCTTATTACAAATGTCAGACATCTTGATTTGATAAACAAGGCTTTTATTTCGCTTCAGGAGGCTTTAAAAGGTTCAAATGAGCAGCAACCTTTTGAGCTCATAGAAATCGACGTAAATGAAGCGTGGATGTGTTTGGGCGAGATAACAGGGGAGGCTGTAAGAGAAGATATATTGACAGAAGTTTTTTCGAGATTCTGCCTCGGAAAATAAGAAAAAAACGGAACGGCACAAAGTGTCGTTCCGTACGGCGCGGAGCCTCAAACAGGGTCTTGTTCTCGGAACGGTTACGAACCGTTCCCTACGGCGGCTTCGCCGAAAATCCGGATTCAAGGAACGGCACAAAGGCACAAAGTGTCGTTCCGTACGGGAAATCGTTTTAAATTTTAGAATTGCTGTCTGTTTTCGCCCATCATTCTGCATAATATTGCGGCAACTTCAGACCTTTTTATATTTGTATCTGGCTTAAAGCTTTTATCGTCGCTGCCGGTTATTATGCCTGCTCTGTAAAAAGAATAAATCTCGTCTGCATACTCATGCTTCATTGATACATCCGGAATAGAATTATCTTCTACTGCATTTATAGCTGCATACTCCGATTCAGGAAGAGCAGAATATAAAATATGAACAAATTCCTCTCTCGTTATCTTTTCATCATAATTGCTATATATTGACGGAATCGCATTTCTCTCAGCGTAATCTAAATAAGACCTGTACCACGGCTGAGAACCGGTCGGAAAGATTTTGTTTCCATCAAGACCTTTATAATAAGCATTTATGCGGGAAGCAAGAGCTATTGCTTCAGCATATGAAAGATTATCGTCAGGATAAAACATAGAGCCGCTTCCGTTCATCAGTCCGAGCTTAGCCGCTGACTGTATACTATCGTAATACCAGGCCTCTTTTTTTACATCATCAAAACTCGTAACATAATTTACTGCGCCGTTGTTATTGATTTGATAAGCCAAAGCGTTACTCATCTTGTTTGTATAATTACATTGCACTCCGCCCTCATATACAGACATATTCAGAATAGAAGGCGTCTCAAAATTTTCGCTCTGTGCAGTAGGAACACCATCATTATCCTTATGACAGATAATGCCTTCATATTCGCCATATCCCCCAACAGTTAAGATAGCCGTAGCATATCTCGAATTGCTGTTTTTCAGAGTAAGCGGAGTACGGGAATAAGTCTGCCCGTCTTTTTCAATATAGACATAAGGTTCATATTCAGACATATAGCTTATGAAAAATTCAGGGTCTTCCGGCATTGAAAAAGCGACCGTAATCTTATAGGTATTGTTTGCATCTTCTGTAGCTACAGCGATTTTTTCCTGTAATATTTTTTCGAATTCTTTGTTTTGTTCCTCTGACCATTCAGACTTTGAAGAAACGTTCCATTTTTCGTTACATTCGAGAGTTATCTGATTTTGAATCGCTTCCCGGTCTACTGACAGCGAGGAGCTGTCTTTTTCGCAGTACCAGGATGCCATTCCCCATACAGCGT
>CAVIBE010000078.1:0-2126 GCA_963640885.1 Oscillospiraceae bacterium
GCACAGGCCTTGCAGTCGTACGGACAACGACTGCGCCGACCTATGCCGCCTCCGCCTCTTTTGCGGCATTGAAATTCTGCGGTTTTCCGTATGGAACGACCTGTGTCGTTCCTTATAAAATGGTAATTATAAGAAATTTGTGTTATAATTACGCTACATTGACAACGGATACGATTATTCTGTTTTGAAGGAGGTATAAATGCGTATTTTCTGGCGATGTCACGGTTGTGATGCGATGGAGGAACTATAAATTGGAGGTGAACGCATGAATGACAAATACCTGGAAGCAGTTAAAACGATAAAAACAGCAATTTTGAAAAGCCAGAACAGAGCGGCAAAGCAAACCAACACAGAGATGCTTTCACTGTATTACGGCATTGGCGGTTATGTTTCTGCCAATTCTAGAAAAGGCACATGGGGAACCGGTGCGATTGATGAAATCAGCTCACGTCTGCGTGAAGAAATGCCCGGACTGCGCGGATTTTCTCCCCGAAATCTCAAAATGATGCGTCAATTTTTTGAAGCATGGCAGCCATATCTGCAAACAAGCGTATCGTATCTTTTGGAGAACAATTCGGCAGCTACGGCTGCCGAATTAGAGATGCAGCCGGAATCTATTTTGTTCGCAGAAAAACGGCAGCCAACAGCCGCCGAATTTTCGCTGGATGAATTTGCCTCCATTGGCTTTACACATCATATGGAAATTTTGGGTAAAACAAACAATTTGGACGAACGTCTTTTCTATATTCGTGAATGTGCAAATGGTCATTGGAGCAAGACCGCGCTGCGAGCCAGATTGAAGGAAGACCTCTACAACCATCAGGGTCCGCTTCCCAACAATTTCTCCATGACAATGTCGGACGATAAGCAGTACGCAAAAGCGATCCGCATGTTCAAGGATGAGTATTTTCTGGATTTCATCAATATAGAGGAGCTTGACCTTTCTGATCCTGCGGATATGGATGAGCGGGTTTTGGAAAAAGAAATTATTGACCATATCCGCAACTTCATTCAATGTCTCGGCTCAGACTTTTGCTTTGTGGGCAATCAGCATCGCATTGAGGTCGGCGGAGAGGAGTTTTACGCTGACCTGCTGTTTTTCCAGCGTGATTTGAAAGCGTTGGTCGTGATCGAACTGAAAAAGGGAAAATTCAAGCCGTCCTACCTGGGACAGCTCAATTTCTACCTGTCAGCGCTGGATGAGAAAGAGCGTAAAATCGGGGAGAATCCATCTATCGGTATTCTGCTCTGCCGTGAAGCTAATAAGAGCGTGGTGGAACTAGCGATTCGCGACTATTCCAAACCGATGGGTGTAGCGACCTACCGAACAGTGGACGAGTTGCCCGGCAGCTATAAAGTGCTGGCGCCAATCATTGAGGAAGTGCCAAAGATGCTGGATGAAGCCGGATTTAAGGAAGGCAAGGCGGACGCATGAGCGGGCTTGATGAACGATGTCGCATTGGAGAATGCTCAAGAAATGTTGTAAGGTTCTCATGATTTGTAATCAATTACTTTTCGGCATATAAAACAGACCGCCCAAGTCCCTCCGAACTGTTATGTTTCGGGGTGGATTTGGGCGGTTTTGTTTGATTTAAGCGTGAGGGATTGAGGTGGGGATGTAATTTGGGGGCTTAGCCTGATAAAGGCTCATTCTTCGTCCGAAAGAGCAGACATAACCTCTTTGTTAACCTTGCCGTCCATCGGCTTAACCTTGCTTTCTATGAAAGCTATTTCTTCATCAGACAGTCCGTACTTTTCATAAAGCTGTAAATCTATCTCGCGGACAGATTTAGACCAGTCAATATCAGAGTTTTCAGTGAAGTCTTGCATTGGGACATGAGACCAAGTTTCACGGGGGTTGTCTTGTGTAACTTTTAGTGCTCCTAAAAGTGTTCGTGAAAATTTGGACTTGATATATTTTAATGTTGCTTCTGCTTCATAAATGGTTTTATATTTACCAATACTTAAAAAAGTAACAGTATGACCGACCACAGGCTGACCGACCACAGGCTGACCGACCACAGGCGTTGATAATACTTCACCAATTGCACCGGAACCATTTGATTTAGGAATAAATACTTTGTAATAATCCGTATTATCTGGAAGTTTTACATAACTCCTCTTAA
>CAVIBE010000079.1:0-4175 GCA_963640885.1 Oscillospiraceae bacterium
GTATAAGATTGATTATATCTGTTTTTGATAACTTTTTCAATGCAAATTTCACAGTTTCAAAAAAAATATTCATTTTTAGCCTATTTTTTTAAGAATAAATAAAAGCGCCGCTCCAGAGACGCTCAAAAAACCTTTAATTATCGCACCAAAAAATTTCAAAGGCAGATGAAAAGACAAAAAACTTCCCCAAAATTAATCCGATCTCATATTTCATCGACATTTCGTTCCTCCTACACGATAAGTATTTCTACATAATATCTACATAATATTATGTAGAAACAGGGCAGAAAAAAATGACCGGTAAATCGGTCATTTTCAGATTTTATATTATCTTTATAATTCCTTGCGGTTTTCAAGCGATTTTGAAATTGTAACCTCATCCGCATATTCCAAATCTCCGCCGACCGGCAAGCCGTGAGCCATACGCGAAACCTTTATGCCCGCAGGTTTTAAAAGTCTCGCTATATACATAGCTGTAGCCTCTCCCTCTATCGTAGGATTTGTCGCCAAAATGACTTCGTCCACATTTTCCTTCTGAAGCCGCATGAGAAGCGATTTCAGATTTATGTCCTCGGGTCCGATTCCGTCTACGGGCGATATACATCCGTGAAGTACATGATATCTGCCGCGATACTCTTTTATTCGCTCCATGGCAGCCACATCCCGCGGGCTCTCCACAACACAGATATATTTTTCATCCCTGCTTTTGTCAGAGCATATATTACACGGATCACAGTCTGTAAGATTTCCGCAAGTCGAACAATATTTCATTTTATCTTTTGCATCAATAATCGCTCCTGCCAAGGCCGCCGCGTCTTCTTTTTCCATTGATAATATGTGAAAAGCCAATCTTTGTGCGCTTTTGCCTCCGATTCCGGGCAAAGAAGACAGCTCGTCGATGAGCCTCGAAAGCGGTTTTGCATATTGTGCCATTGATCTGTTCCTCCTGCTTTATTTTGAAATCGTAAGTTTATCTGCTCCGAAAATGTCTTTTAATAAAGCCTCTGTTTTTGAAAGATCCGACTGCATTTCTTTCTTTTTTTCAGCTATCAGGACTTCCTGTATCCTGATGTTTCTGCCCGCCTCGCGACTTAAATGCTTTTCTAATAAAGTGGAACTTTGTTCAATCAGATTTTTCTTCAGTGCTGAGCTTGCTTTCAGGACAACAGCCCCCTCTGTTACGGATTCCGCGACCACATCGCTCAGGATTCGCAATGCAGCTTTCTCCTCTATAGCCTTTTCAATTGCTCGTTCCCATAAACTGTTTTTATCGGATTTTTCCTCTTTGACTGCTTCGTCTGATTTATTTGCTTTAGCCGCTTCCGAAACCTTCGCTGCCGCTCCGGTTTCCGAAGCAACAACCCTGTCAAAAATTCGCTTTGCGGCCTCAGAAATACTGCCCGCCTCGGATTTTGCAGCGCGAGACTCGATTTTTTCATCCCGAACCACAGCTTCCTCCAATCGAGACTCGCCGCCATTCTCACCCGCATTGTTACCCGGGTTTTCTTCCCTTTTCAGATTTTCCGAAATTTCGGCTTTTTGCATTTTTTTTGCACTCACATCAGCTTGTTTGTTCAAATCCGCTCTTTGCGCAATCTCCTGTGCGGATTTTTCGGCAGGTTTTTCATAAGGTTTCCCCGAAACTGAGCCCGCCTCGCTGCTGTTTTTGATTACAAACATCCCGGAATCTAATCTTGATTCAAGCTTTTCTATACGCTGCAATATTGCTTCTTTTTCGTCGCTTAACGCCGGCATTGACATTTTCAAAACCGACAGCTCAAGCAGGGTTCTGGGCTGAACCGAGTATCTCGCTTTATTTGAAGCAGCGGACAGCTCCGCAATAGCAGCAGATATAAATCCCATTTCAAGCTTTTCACCTTGAGCCTTGACTCTATCAACATTTTCACAAGACATATTCATTATATCTTCAAGCCTGTCAGCGAATTTTGACATCATAAGATTTCTGAAATGCAAAATCCAGTCTTTGATAAACTGCCTTATGTCTTTGCCGTCTTCCGCAATCTTTTCTATAACCAAAAACGCGCCCGCTGTGTCGCTTTCTATCACCTTATCGGTAATTTCAATAAAGGCCTCTTCACCTGCGGTTCCGATTATCTCTATAACATCTTTTCTGAGCAACGTCTTTTCGCCCGCAGGTATGCACTGTTCCAATATGCTGAGCGAATCTCTCACCGACCCGTCGCCGTTGGCTGCAATAAGCGAAAGTGCGCTTTCCTCGTATTCTATGCCCTGCTCTTCGCAAATCTGTCTGAGCTTTCCTTTTATCTGCGCTTCCGGCACTCGTCTGAAATCCAGTCTCAGGCATCGCGAAAGAATAGTTGCCGGCAGTTTATGAGGTTCTGTCGTCGCCAAAATAAAAATAACGTGCTCCGGAGGTTCCTCTAAAGTTTTCAAAAGCGCATTAAAAGCTCCGATCGACAACATATGCACTTCGTCTATTATATAGACTTTGCATAAGCCTGCTGCCGGCGGATACTTGACGCTTTCCCTGAGCTCCCTGATATTATCTACGCGGTTATTTGATGCGGCGTCAATTTCTATAACATCAAAGAAAACTCCTTTTTGGATGCTTTCGCAGTTTTCGCATTTGCCGCAGGGTTTTTCACCCTCTGCCAGACAATTTACTCCTTTGGCAAAAATCCTGGCCGCACTCGTCTTGCCTGTCCCGCGAGTTCCGCAAAACAGATAAGCGTGTGCCATATTTCCGGTTTTTATTTGATTTTTTAATATTTTTACTATGTGTTCCTGACCTACCATCTCGTCAAACGTAGCAGGCCTGTATTTTCTGTAAAGAGCTGTATACATATTTCTCTTTCCTTCTCGCAATTTTTAAATATGATTCTTAGTATATCATATTTTCCCTCGTTGAGGTTGAGATAATTAGATTTATTGTATAAAGAAAAACAGAGCTAACATCGTTTTCACAATCTCGCTCTGCAAAAGATAAACTTTTTCTATGCGCTTCGCATTTTACACGGTCTCAAACCCAGTCTCAACTACCAATTTTTAAAATTAAACAAGAAATTAGAAATCAGATCCTCAACCTGCCAGTCTTCGTAACAACGGGATTCTTCTGATAATATATATAACCACATTTGATGCTATAAATACGATAACGGTGTTCAAAATAAAAGACTTATAATACATATCAGGAAAATATATTTGCTCAGTTATGAATACAAGCGGATGTATCAAATACACACCTAACGTATTGTCCGAAAGTGTTGCAATAAATTTTCTGACTCCTTCATTTTCTATCGGATGTGCTGCATAAGCTCTTTTTATGAACAAAAATACCGCTGCCGCGGAAAGAAGCGCACTAGGGCAAAAGAAGTTGAGCAACACTGCATCAATCAATTCTCTTTTTGGTATTAAAATTCCTGTCACAATTGCACCCGTCATGGCAGCCGCTGCTGCCAGATAAAATACACATATATGTGAGCGTTTGAAGTCTTTATATTTATTAATATATCCACCTAATAAATACAAGAATATGAAAGCAGTTGTATACGGAATTTTCATCTGATTAATCACGTGATTAAACAGCTCAAAGAGTTCTGATTTAACCAAAATGTTCACTATTGAGCCGAGTAAAAATGTTATGAGCAAAGCATACTTAAACTGCTCTTTTGAAGCATTTTTACAAAAAACGTAAAGTATCGGCGTAAACATATACAACCCTATAGCAGCATAAATGTACCATAAATGAAACGGTTCTGTTAATAAATAAGTTACTACAGTGCCAATGTTCACATCCATTGGTAACTCGATCCCTAAATATCCGGTTTGTGTTTTTAAACTGTATACGAGACTGATTGCCGACCAAATCAACATCAGAGAAAAAAGCTTGCCTGATTTTAAAGCAATCTCTTTAACGCTACGATAACGGCTCAACATGTAATATCCGCTTATTAAGATAAAAAGAGGAACCGAGAATCTCGAAAAAATATTTGCAGGAACATTAAAAAAACCTTCTGAAACGGACAAATGTGCCATAACTACAAAAAATGCAGCTAAAATGCGCATTATCTGCGTGTCAATATCACGTATTGTATTTCTTTTTTCCATGTATACAACTTCCTTATACTAAAAATTCTGTCTTGTAAGTTTTTTTAAATTAGCAAGCACAATGCAACCGGTTACCTTTTATATAT
>CAVIBE010000080.1:0-2539 GCA_963640885.1 Oscillospiraceae bacterium
TTCTTATTTCTGTGCGATGTTTTCACACAAACGCATGAGGATTGTAGCAACCTGCGCCCTTGTAGCCGCCCCTGTCGGAGAAAGAGTTGTCGTGCTTGTGCCAGTTATCATTTCAGCCGCATTGACCCATGAAAACGCTTCTTGTGCATAAGAGCTGACTTTTGCTGCGTCAGAGAATCCTGATAAATCGCTTGTTTTAGATACATCATAACCCATGAAATTTGCGTAACGGTAGAGAATCGTTGCTAACTGTTCACGGGTAATCGTATCGTTAGGACCGAAGTTCCCGTTAGAATATCCGAAAGCGATATTGTTGGCATTAGCCCATGCAATCGCATCTTCATAATATGTACCGGACTTTACATCAGAAAACTCGTCGTCGATTGTTACTTCAGGAGAACCTGCCAGGCGATAGAGAATTGTAACTATCATGCCGCGGGTTGTTGCCTGATTCGGTGAAAATTCTGTAGTCGAAGAACCGTTCATAAGGCCTTTTTCTTTTACATAATTTACTGCATTAAAGAACCAATCCGAAGATTTTACATCTGTGAAACTCTGGGAAGCAGCAGCTCCGCTTTCGGAGCTGCCAGTTGAACTTGTGCCGCCGGTTGAACCGCCTGCTGAGCCTGAAGCTCCGCCACTTGTGCTGCCGCCTGTTGAGCCGGCATTGCCGCCAGACTGAGTACCGTTAGGCATAGCTGGAGGAGTTGTGCCGTCTCCGCCGCCCTGATTCATTCCGCCGCCAGGCTGCTGAGAAGATGTTGTCCCTGTTTGAGCTGTTGCTGTGGCTACACTTGTGCTGTCAGCATAAAGTGTATAACTGCTGTCTGTAGTCAGCTCGTCAGACGAGAAGAGGACGAAGTTAGCGTTGCAAGGAGCAGTGCCGCTGTATACTGCATTGCCAGAAGCGTCTTTGATTGCAATTGTGCTGCCCTTAGAAATTGATGCAGATGCACCGCCGTTCATACCGCCAGGAGCTGAAGCGTTAGTGTTGCTGCTTATATCCGGAGGAGTCATGCTGCTGTTAGTGTTGCTGCTCATATTCGGAGGAGTCATGCTGCCATTAGTGTTGCCGCTCATATTCGGAGGAGTCATGCCGCCATTAGTGTTGCCGCTCATATCCGGAGGAGTTGTGCCGCCGTTAGTGTTGCCATTCATGTCAGGAAGATTCATTCCGCCGCCCATGCCGCCGGTTGAACCGAAGGTTACATAAGACTGAGTAGCGCTGAGATTCATGCCCATTCCGTTGCTTGCGCCAGCTGCGAGTACAGTACCGCCTGAGATTGTAATCTGACCGTCTGCATCAAGAGGTTGGTTGTCAGCTGAGTTAGCAGTCCAGATTGTAACGCTGCCGCCTGAGATCGTCAAGCTGCCGTTTGAGTCAAATCCGTCGCCGTCTGTAGAATATCCGTAGATAGTGCCGCCGGAGATATCAATGGAGAATGAGTAATCAGTCAAATCTGAGTTAGCCGCATTCAAGCAGTCATCTGAGGAATAAATCGTGATATTGCCTGAGCAGATATTAAGTGTAGAAGCTTCTATGCCTTCTGTGCTGCTTTCGATCTTAATTGTAGGACCGGTAGTTCCTTTTGCACCGATGTTCATCACGAGGTCACAGTGGATAGCATCATCAATTGCATTGATAGTGAGGTTGCCGCTTTCGATGTTGAGAAGCTGTTCTGCATTAATCGCATCGTTGACATTAGCTTCGATGTTCAAAGTTACGTTTTGAATAGTCAGTGATGCCTCTCCTTCGTCATCTGTAGTGGCACCGGATTTAATTCCGTTTTTGCCATTAGCATTGATATTCAAAGTACCGGAGCCACAGATAACCACCTGAGAGCCATCCTTGCACTTGATTACCGCATTTTCGGCATCTGTATTATCGGTATATGTTTCGTCGTTGTTCTTTTCGCTGTCAGTCAGTGTGTTGGTTGAGCCTGAAGCAACAACTATTGTAGCCTGCGATGATTTGTTGCAGGAAATAGGTGCAGTATTGCTGCTCGTAAGAGTCAGACCGTTGAGCACAAGAGTTACACCGGTTGTGCCTTTTTTAATCTTAATACTGCCGTCTGAGCATGAACCGGATACAATGTAAGTTCCGGCTTCATTGATCGTCAGAGCAGTGCCACTGATTTTATATCCGCTATAGTTACCTACGGTGGCGGATATATCGCTGTTAGAGAAAACAAACGTGGTTGCACCCTCAGCTGTGTACTCGGCGGCTTGTGCAGTCGGAACATTCAGACACAGCAATGAAATGAGCATCGCTGCTATGAGAATCCACGCTGTAAACCGCGACTTCAAATTAACTTTTGTCATAATAACGCATCCTTTCTTAGTTTAATTTTTCTTTTATATAAGTTGTAACTTAATAGGCGTAATAAATTTTATGCCTGTAAGCCATCACAGGCTTTCTTTTCCTTCTTTACCGGCGGAAACCATACCGCATGAAATTTCCAAATTTCCGTTGCGGCAGCGCATCTGGTCAATAAGCTCTTTTTCCTTGCTGATATCTTTCAGATGAACCTGATAGTGC
>CAVIBE010000081.1:0-5066 GCA_963640885.1 Oscillospiraceae bacterium
CTTTATGACAGCTCAAGTCGTTTTCTGTGACGCCTTTATTTCTTTTTTGTTTCATCTCTGTCAAAATTCTATTAACACTGATGACATAAAAACGCTTTTTTGTTAGAATTATTCCATATAGTTTTAATAAAGGAGGACAACAATGTATACAAACACAAAAAAACCTGCAAAAACTATATTATTGGGATTATTTTTACTGATCGCTATTGCAATAACAGGCTTATTTACAGTATCAGCATACGCCGAAACCTTCCCCTGGGGAGAAGAACCGGACGTTTCACTGAAAGTAAACGGCAAAACTCTTCAGATGGATGTGACGCCGAAAATAATCAACTCCCGAACAATGATACCCGCCCGCGCCCTCTTCGAGGAAATCGGCGGAACAGTCACATGGGATCAGACCAATTATGTAGTTACAATCAATTATAACAACCAGGTAATCAAACTTACCATAAATTCCAAAACCGCACTCGTAGACGGTATACAAAAAACACTCGACGTTCCTGCACAAATCGTAAGCAACAGAACACTCATACCCTTAAGATTTGTTTCTGAAAACTTAGGATTCACGGTCGACTATGACAGCAAAACCCGAACAGCCATAGTCAACGTTCCGGACAACAGCTCGAGCACCGACGATACCACAGAAGCAGCAAATACGATTCAAAAAGTCACAGTAACCCACGGTTCTGAAAGCAACATGTATACGACCGTAAAAATCGTTTCAAGCAAAGCGCTCGATTCTTCTGATTATAGGACAATGGTACTTGCGAATCCAAACAGATACGTAATCGACTTTTTGGGCCACAAAGACGCCTCGGGCAGCATAAACACACTTTACAGCACAACAAATACAAATTCGGCAGTCGCCTCCATAAGGGCAGCCATGTTTGAAACTACGACATACAGAATCGTGTTCGACATAAACAAAGTCGTAACGCCGACCATAGCATTTTCTTCAGACAAAAAGGAAATGACTGTAACATTCAGCGCTATAGGAAGCTCAACCCAGCCCTCAGATAATACCGGCGACAAAGACGACACTTCGGATAACGATAATTCTACAGTAGAACCAGAACCTGTGGTATTCGAGCCATATGCAGACGGAAAACTTGTCGTAATGCTTGACCCGGGTCACGGCAAGAGCACCGGCGGCAAGAGAAGCCCCGACGGCAGCCTGCTCGAATACGAGTTTAACAGAGACGTTGCCAAAAGACTTAAAGCAATCCTCGAACAAAATGGCATAACAGTTCTGATGACAGTTGACGACGATACAACAGACGTCTCGCTTTCAGACAGGGCTTCAAAAGCCAACAATTCAATCGCAGACATTTTTGTGAGCATCCATGCAAACGCTTTCGGAAACGGCGTCGATTGGGAAAACAATGCCACCGGCTGGGAAGTATATTACTACAGCGAAGACACCTATGGCAAAACTCTGGCAGAATACATACGCAAAGCTAATATTCCTGATATCGGAATTAAAGACAGAGGCGTTAAAACAGCTAATTTTGCTGTTATAAAAAACACAAATATGCCTGCAGTTTTAATTGAACACGGTTTCTATACAAGCCAAACTGAAGTCGAGCTTTTAAAATCCTCCACATGGAGACAGAAATGCGCCGAACTCGATGCCAAAGGAATTATAAATTTCTTTAATTCATTTAAATAATGACGATTTGCTCTAATATATGCTTTCATAAATCTTTTATGAAGGCATATATTGTGCTAAAATAAGGGTGTTAGCTTACAATGGAGGTTTTAAAATGCAGGAATTCGAAAGAGATAAATTTTCAAATGAGTGCATCACAAAGGCACACGAGCTGATAAAAGAAGCTCAGGTTTTTCTTAAAAAAAATAATCTGCGCGATGCCGTCATGAACGACTACAACGCAATAATGACTTCAATGAAAGCAGTCCTTGCTATCGATGACATTTTTCCTAAAGATGATTTTGATACAGAATCACAGTTCCGCTCAAGATATATCGACAATGGCATGATGTCCAACGAGTTTGTTACTACACTGGATAAAATCCTCGAATATTACGATCATATGATTACTGATGAGAGTTTCAAAACAGGCAAGCCTGATGCCGGTTATTTCACGTCAAAGGGCAATGCCTTCGTAGAGGAATGTGTCGATTATATCGTACAGAGAAATGCTCTTTATTGGGGTCAATAATTTTGTTAGGAACGGCACGCAGGTCGTTCCTTTTTTATTTGTTTGTCTGTTTGTCTTTGCCGGCATGGCCGCCATCCGCCACGGCTTCGCTCCCGTTCACACTTACATACGCACACTGTATTCTATGATTCTTAATCTCCGTTATCCGGATTTTCATATCATTAACCTTCATTTCCATTATAGTTCCATCCTCAGGAACCGTTCCGAGAATACCGAATACCATAGCCCCAAAATTATCATATTCCTCCGAAGGCCAGGTTCCTCCGATTATTTCAGCAAGGCCGGTAAGCGGCACAAACCCGTTGAGCTTCCACGTATTATTGCCGATTTTTTCTATATATGGTTCATACATATCCATTATGTCGCCATTTATGCTTCCAACCAGCTCCTCAATAAGGTCGTTCAGCGTAACAATTCCGTGCATTCCGCCATATTCGTCCAAAACTATCGCCATACGATTTTTTGTTTTTTTCATATTTCTGAAAAGCACATCAGCTTTGATTGAATCAGGCACATAATACGCAGGTCGAACAGCCTCCTTCATCACGTTTTCACGGCTTTTGTCCTTCAACCGGAAATAATTCTTCGCACTCAAAATTCCGATAATATCGTCTACCGTATTACCGCATACCGGAAAGAGCGAATAGCTGCTGTCCTTAATTACCTTATCCCATTCCTCATCGCTTTCCTCAGTCCAGAGAACCTGAACATCACGTCTGTGTTTTGCTATATCGCCCGCAGAAATATCATCAAACTTAAACACATTCTCGATAAATCTCTGGGAATCCTTCTTTATTATTCCCTTTTCACTGCCGGCGTCCACCATGAGAATTATCTCTTCCTCGCTGACATCGTCATCATCCTCATCCGGATTCATGCCAAGAAGCCTGAGCATACAGTTCGTAGACTTCGTCAAAAGCCAGACAATCGGTGCAAAGAATTTGGAAAGCAGAGTTATCATAGTCGCCATGAGCAGCGCCAGCGTTTCGGCCTTTTTCATTGCCACCCTTTTAGGCACAAGCTCGCCAAATACTAAGGTAAAAAACGATAATACAACAGTAGTTATAACTACTGAAATTGTCTCGACAACATTAGTTGCCAAATGAAGACCCGCGCCTTCTAAAAGTACAGAAACCCTTTTAGCAAAGTTGTCAGCGGCAAATGCGCTGCCCAAAAATCCCGACAGTGTTATCGCCACCTGTATAGTGGCAAGAAATTTCGCCGGCTGGTTTTTAAGGCGCGCCAGTCTTACCGCCCTCTTGTTTCCGGATTCGGCCAGCTTCGCCACCTTATTATCATTCATTGATATAACCGCAATCTCTGCACATGCAAAAATCGCGTTGCAAATAATCAATACAACCTGCAATATCAGTTGCCCGGCTAAAGATTCTTCCGCCATAAATTCCTCCAAAATTTACTTAACTTATACTAATACTTAAAGCAATTCTCTCATTTCGAGAGGTGCTACTAAATTACATCACTCTATCATCAAAATATTATACTATCTTAAAGTGTTCGGAATACAAAACCCTGGCTCATAAAATATTTTATCACATCCGGCAGAGCCTGCGCTGTTGAAGTTTTCGCATTCGTATCATGATATAAAACAATCACGTCACCTGTCTTAGGCAAAGTATTTATCGTGCTCGAATATACATAAGATGCTGACACGGGTTTGGTTGAAATCGCGTCGTTTCCCGCACAGTTCCAATCATAATAGCTATAACCCGCATTCGTAACAGCATTCTTCAAAGTCTGAGATTTTTTATGCGAGCCTCCCGGAAATCTGAACACCTTGGTATTGTATTCAAAACCGAGAGCGTTATTTATCGCTGTATTGCATTTTGCAATATCCGCAAGAAGATTTGCTGAGCTTTTGTAAAGATAGCTGTAGTTGTGCGAATATGAATGATTTGCAAGCCTATGTCCTTCCTCATATTCCCTTTTCACCATGGACGGATTTGCCGAAACCATAGTGCCTGCCAAAAAGAACGTCGCCTGAACATCGTATTCCTTTAATGTATTAAGGATTGTTGGCGTAACCTTGGTAGACGGTCCGTCATCAAAAGTGAGATAAACCGCTCTTACCTGTCGTGGTCCCTCAGCTACTCTGTTCCTCGCGCTGTCAAGCTGTTCCTTTGTAAAAGCTCCTTTTTGTATGAGAAGCTCGCTGAGTTTAAGCTCAGTCTGTACAGGTTTCGTATTTTCAGCTTCCGTTACATTGGTCGTGTCTGTCGTACTTGCCGTATTTTCTGTATTTTCTGTATCCGCATTTTCAGCAGCGCCATCGTCTGTATTTTTTCCCTCGTTTTGATTTTTTTCAGTCAGCGCTTTTTCTTCGTTTTGCGTTTCTCCGCTCGGCGCTTTTTCCTCTGTTTCAATCACAACCGGCATATCCAGTGCATTATATGAAACCTGCACCATTTCGCCTCTGCCAAAGTGGTTTGTGTCTATGCTGCCTTTGAGTAAGCCCTTCTCTTCTGCTATCGCAAACGCATTATCATATATATTTCCGTCATCTTTTACTCCTGATGCTCTGAGCATTAACGTAAGATACTGCTGCAAAGTACAGCCATGTGTGCTTCCGAAACTTCCGTCTTCCAGTCCAATCGAAAGTCCTTTTTCGTAAGCATAACCTACATATTTATCTGCCCACTCAGGCACATCCGTAAACGGATGGGTATAATTTCCCGCTTGTGCCTCTGCTTCCTCGCCCAAAAGCCTTATGGTCATAATCAGGCTCTCAACCCGGGTCGGCTGTCTGTACAGCTGATCGCCGTAGCTTGTCCCGGCAAACAAATTGACAATTTTTAACGCATCTGCTTTAACTTCTTTGTCTATCTGTTCGGCTGCAAAAACGCTCGCTGTTGCCAAAGATAAAAC
>CAVIBE010000082.1:0-4078 GCA_963640885.1 Oscillospiraceae bacterium
AAAGAACAACTTATTGTAGAATTGTATTCTAAGTAAGATATAGCCCTCATAGTTTATTGAGTTTAAAGAAAAGGAGGGTTTGGTATGATCGAGATAGAAAAACCGACCATAAAATGCGAATACTCTGATAAAGATAAGAATTACGGAAGATTTATCGTTGAACCGCTTGAAAGAGGTTACGGAATCACTTTGGGCAACAGCCTGAGAAGAATTCTCCTGTCATCTCTTCCGGGCGCAGCAGTTACTTCCATAAGAATAGATGGGATTCTTCATGAATTTTCAACTGTTCCCGGAGTTAAGGAAGACGTTACGGAGATTATCCTTAACTTAAAGAGACTGGCAATCAGAATAAACGGCGAAGGCCCTAAAAAAGCTCTGATTAACATTACCGGTCCTAAAGAAGTTACCGCTGCTGATATTATGGTTGACAGCGAAGTTGAGATTTTTAATCCGGAATTGCATATTGCTACTCTGGAGGAAAATTCAACTTTGTCTATGGAAATAAATCTTGCAAGAGGCAGAGGTTATGTGCTGGCTGAACAGAACAAGACCGAGTCTATGCCGATTGCAGTTATTCCGGTAGATTCTATCTATACACCTGTTAAAAAGGTGAACTTCACTGTTGAAAATACCAGAGTAGGTCAGGTTACTGACTACGACAAGCTTACGCTTGAAATTTGGACTGATGGCAGCATCAGACCGGAGGAAGGTGTTTCAATAGGAGCTAAGATAATGCAGGAGCATCTTAACCTGTTTATCCAGCTTACAGACAGTGTTGGCATGGTCGAAATCATGGTTGAAAAGGAAGAAGATCAGAAAGAAAAAGTTCTTGAAATGACTATCGAAGAGCTTGAACTTTCAGTAAGATCTTTCAATTGCTTGAAGAGAGCAAATATCAATACCGTTGAGGAATTGACACATAAATCTGAAGAAGACATGATGAAGGTTAGAAACCTTGGTAAAAAATCACTGGACGAAGTTAAATTCAAACTGGAAGAATTAGGTCTGGGCTTGAGACCTAGTGATGATTAAGTAGCAAAGGAGGGATTCACATGCCGGGAATCAAAAAATTAGGTAGACCGACAGCTCATAGAAATTTGATGCTTAGGAACTTAGTGACAAGCTTCCTCCGTGAAGGTAAGATCACTACTACCGAAATGCGAGCTAAGGAAACAAGAAGAATCGCAGAAAAAATGATTACATTAGCAAAAAGAGGAGACTTACATGCAAGAAGACAGGTTCTCTCTTATGTTTTAGATGAAGATGTAGTTAGAAAATTATTTGATGAAATTGCGCCAGTTTATAAGGACAGAAATGGTGGTTACACAAGACTTATGAAATTAGGACCCAGAAAGGGCGACGCAGCCGAGATGGTTATAATCGAATTAGTTTAAGCTATATTTAGGGGCGGTCTTATGACCGTCCTTATTTGATATTAGGGGAAAAAATGGAAAATATTATCGAAATTCAGAATGTTACTTTTGACTACAGAAAGGACAGCGATGAATTCGGAGCTGTAAAAGCGCTGGATAATGTTAATCTGAATATAGAAAAGGGCAGCTTTACCGCAATAATCGGTATAAACGGTTCAGGAAAGTCCACTCTTGCAAAGCATATGAACGGCCTTGTGCTTCCCACAGTGGGAAAGGTCGTAGTAAACGGAATGGACACTAAGGATGAATCGCACATATGGGATATCAGGCAGAATGTCGGTATGGTATTTCAAAATCCGGATAATCAGATGGTTTCTGCGATTGTCGAGGATGATGTAGCATTCGGGCCTGAAAATTTAGGGGTACCTACGGAAGAAATCAGAAGAAGAGTGGAATTGTCGCTTAATGCAGTAGGAATGTACGATTTTAGAAAAAAGGCTCCGCATATGCTTTCCGGAGGTCAAAAGCAGAGAATAGCTATTGCCGGAGTTGTAGCGATGCTTCCTGAATGTATTGTATTTGATGAGCCGACGGCTATGTTAGACCCTCAGGGAAGAAAAGAAGTGCTTGACATTATTAAGAAACTCAACAAAGAAAGCGATAAAACTGTGGTTTTGATAACTCATTTTATGGATGAGGTCGCAGAGGCTGACAGAGTGGTTGTCATGGATAATGGCAAGATAATAATGCAGGCAGCGCCGCGCGAAATATTTTTAAAAGTTGAGGAATTAAAGAAAACTGGATTGGATGTTCCTTTTGCAACTGATCTTGCGCATCGGCTCAGGAAGAAGGGCATAAATATTCCGGAAAATATTATTTTCATGGACGAACTTGCGGATTATATAAGCAAGAATTGTTCTAATGATGAAAATCAATAGAATTGGAGAATAGTATGTCAATTAAAATTGAAAATCTCACTCATATTTATAACAAAGGGCTCAGTTATGAGACTGTGGCGCTTGATAATGTGAGTTTTACGATAGAGGACGGCGAGTTTGTCGCCGTGATAGGTCACACCGGTTCCGGGAAGTCTACTTTGATACAACATATAAATGGTATTCTTAAACCGGACAGCGGCAGTATCGTTATAAATGATACTGATATAACGCAAAAAGGTGTTAAAATGGTCGAAATCCGCAAAAAAGTGGGTCTGGTATTTCAGTATCCGGAATATCAGCTGTTTGAAGATACAATAGCTAAGGATATAGCATTTGGACCTAAAAATATGGGACTGACAGAAGAGGAAGTCGAGCTGAGAGTCAGAGAATCTATGGATATGGTATCTTTGCCTTATGAGGAATTTGCGAAAAGATCGCCGTTTGACCTCTCGGGCGGGCAAAAGCGCAGAGTTGCTATTGCCGGTGTTATCGCAATGAAGCCGGAGGTGCTTATCCTAGATGAACCTACAGCGGGTCTTGATCCTAGAGCTCATAAAGAAATAATTGATTTGCTGGTAAGACTTCATAAAAATTCGGACTGCAATATCATACTTGTGTCGCATAACATGGAAGATGTGGCGCAGATTGCCGATAAAATAATAGTTATGCACAATGGAAGAGTATTTTCGATGGGAACTCCGCGCGAGGTGTTCAGAGAACGGAAAAGGATTTCTGAAATCGGGCTCGAAGCTCCTCAACCTATGATTTTCATGAATATGCTTAATGACCGGGGTGTTCATACTGACAAGGAAATTATGACTATTGAAGAAGCTGTAGATGAGGTAGAAAGAATTCTGAGGAAAAAATAATGATAAGGGATATAACATTGGGACAATACTACCCCGGGGATTCTTTTGTTCACAAGCTGGATCCCAGATTCAAAATATTAGCTTTGCTGGTATATATAGTAGATTTGTTCGTAACTACGGGTTTTTACGGATTCATACTTACCGCGGTTTATCTGGCGGCTGTACTTATCATAGCAAAGGTGCCGCTAAGGTTTATTCTCAGAGGCATGAAGCCGATAATTATAATCTTGTTTTTCACTTTTGTGATAAACTTATTTATGATAAAAGGCGGCGAAGAGCTGGTAAGCCTGGGCTTTTTGAGCATTGATGAAAAGGGACTTGAAATGGCGCTATTTTTGGCAACCAGATTGATAATGCTGATAATAATGTCATCTATGCTCACTTTTACGACGAAGCCGATAATGCTTACCGACGGAATCGAGAGTTTGCTTAATCCGCTGAAAAAAATCGGAGTGCCGGCTCACGAGCTTGCGATGATGATGTCGATAGCGCTTAGATTTATTCCGACACTGCTTGAGGAAACCGACAAAATAATGAAGGCTCAGCTTGCAAGAGGAGCTGATTTTGAAACGGGCAATATACTCAAACGGGCAAAGGGTCTTATTCCGATATTGATACCGCTGTTTATAAGCGCATTGAGAAGAGCGGACGAGCTGGCGATGGCTATGGAGGCGCGATGTTACAGAGGCGGCGAAAACAGAACAAGACTTCACAGTCTTAAATTCAGCCGAAGAGACGCGATTGCCACAGTTATTACTGTTATAATGATGGCGGGAATTGTAGCTGTAAGAATTTTTATGTGACAAAAGACACACAGTGTACACGAAATTGTCACAAATATATGTAATATTTTTAATAACTTGAATTATGGGCGGGTAGAAATATCCGCCTTTTGTTT
>CAVIBE010000083.1:0-2981 GCA_963640885.1 Oscillospiraceae bacterium
CGTTCCCTCTCCTTTCGTATACCTGCATAAAGCCCCTCGCCGTGGCTCATCGGATGAGTTCGTCTTGTCTCTTTGTACCTTCTTATAAGAGTTTCGTCGCTCGCTTCAAGGAAAAGAATCTGAAATTCCATTCCCGCCTGTTTAAGCTCATTTATGCTCTGCATCAGATCATCAAAAAACTCTCCGCCTCTTATATCAATAACAAATGCGGCTCTTTCAATTTCTCCGGTACCTATGTCTGAAAGTTCTATGAACCGGCTTATAAGTCTCGGCGGCATATTGTCAATACAATAAAATCCCATATCCTCAAGGATTTTGACCGCATTGCTCTTGCCTGCCCCTGACATTCCTGTAACAATAAGAAATTTCATATTCTCTCCTTTCCTGAAAATGTTGTATTTTAAACCAAACTACTCATCCAAAACAAGATTTACAACCCGCCTCGGGTCTATTCCCGCCTCTTTTATGCGCGCAATAGCATTTTCACAGCAGCCGACCTTATGAGGCACATGAGCATCGCTTCCTATAACAAACGACACGTCATACTCCGCGCATTTAGCTATAGTTTCGACCGTCAAAAACGGATGGCTGTTGTTTATCTCCATCCATACGCCCCTGTCTTCACATGCTTTTGCCACTTCTTCGATAAATATATCATACTTGTCTCCGGGATGAGTTATAGCTAAAATTTCATTTTCATATATAGCTTTTATCATCAAATCAGTATTTTCTCTTTTCAGTTTTGACGTCGTCTTTCCGACCTTGTTCAACACGTAGTTTTCGGCATGAATACGCAGGTCGTGTCCGGGCTTTTCGCCAAAAGCTCCATAATGATAACCTGCCAGTATTACGTCAAATATCGCCTTTTCTTCGTCCGTAAGGTCTATTGCGCCTGATTTATTTATCACATTTGCTTCAACACCCAAAAGAATTTCTATTTCCGGATATTTGTTCTTTATATTTTCAATATCTCTTATCATATCTTTTATCTTTGCGCGTTTTATTCCATACGACACGTGTCCCGGTCCGTGGTCCGAAATGGCAATTTTGCTCAGACCTTTTTTTACAGCCACCTTTACGTTATCTTCAATGCTTCCCTTGCCATGCGAATATGTCGTATGAGTATGCAAATCCCATTTAATTCTGTCCATAATTACTCCCCGTTGTCGTCTTTAATTTCTATTTTATTATGCGTACCTCCGGTTGTAACTCGACTCCGAATTTATCTTTAACCGTATTTTTAACAAGCTCTATCAGCTCTAAAATATCAGCGGCAGTTGCGTCTGCCTTGTTTATAACAAAACCCGCATGAAGCTCGGATACCTGCGCTCCGCCATGACAAAGACCTTTCAAGCCGCTATCCTGAATCAGTTTTCCTGCAAAATATCCTTCCGGTCTTTTAAATGTGCTCCCTGCGCTAGGATAATTCAAGGGCTGCTTTTCGTTTCGTTTTTTCATCAATTCCTGCATTTTAGCCGCTATATCCTCGCGATTTCCTTCTTCCAGCTCAAATTCAGCCTCAAGAACAATGCTTCCGTTTTCCTGAAAAACGCTAGTTCTGTATCCAAACCCGCAATCCTCGCATTCGAGTTTGTATAAATTTCCACAATCATCGAGAGCAGTAACGCTTTTTACCACATTTTTAAGCTCCCCTCCGTAAGCTCCTGCGTTCATTATCATTCCGCCGCCCACAGAGCCTGGTATTCCACCGGCAAATTCAAGTCCTGTGAGAGAACTCTCCATCGCCTTTTTTGAAAGCGCCGCAAGCGATGCTCCCGCCTGAGCCCTAATTGTTCTACCGGAAACAGAAATTTTATCAAAATTTTTGCCAATCTTTATTATCACACCTCGATATCCCTCGTCCAAAGCGATAACATTGCTTCCGTTTCCTAAGAGATAATACGGAATTTCCTCTTCTTTGCATAATTTTATTATCCTTGCAATATCATTCGCTGATGACGGAAAAACCATGCAGTCGCATGGTCCTCCTACTTTGAATGAAATATGCTCCTTCAAAGGAACATCTTTAAGGACTTTTTCTTTTCCTACAGCTTTAATCAGTTTCTCATAAACCATTAAAAAATCCCCTGTTTCACTAATTTTATTTTTTCGTTGCTGAATAAGCCTGATGCTCTTCGTATGTTTCACAAAAATAATGCGAACCGTCGCCGTCGGCCGAAGTCTGATAATAGAAATAATTTGTATCAGCCGGATTTAACGCAGCATCTATACAGGCTATTCCCGGCGATGCTATCGGGCCTGCCGGAAGTCCCTTATATTTGTATGTATTATATGGAGAATCAATCTCAAGATCCGAATAAAGCAGTCGTTCTTTCTGATTTCCAAGCGCATACTGAACCGTGGCGTCAATTTGCAAAAGCATACCGGCATTGAGCCTGTTATATATAACGCTTGCCACTATCGGTCTTTCCGAATCCACCTTTACCTCTCTCTCAATGAGAGAAGCTACCGTAATAATTTCTTTTGCCGTCATTCCCATAGCCTCGGCCTTAGCCTGTCTTTCCTCAGTCCAGATCTTGTCAAACTGATCCAAAAGCACAGACAAAATAGTCTCAGAATCCCATGAACTGCCGATAACATAGGTTTCAGGATAGAGAAATCCTTCAAACTTCGTATAATCACTGCCGTCAGGTATGTAATCATAAATCGGCGTCTCAGAAGACGCATAATCAAGAAAATCCTGCGCTTCTACTATATTCTTTTCCTCAAGAAGTTGTGCTATCTGCCATACAGTATAACCTTCCGGAATAGTCAGCTTTGACTCTGCGGATACTACATCACCCGCTTTAAGCATCGACAATATGCTGTCATAAGTAACTTTTCCCGGTTCAAAAGTATATTTCCCCGGTCTGATGTCTCCTGCCGCATTATTCAATCTTATATAAATTTCAAAAGAAATTTTGTTCATTATGAGGTCGTTGTCATCCAAAACAGTCACTACCTGCTTCGCAGTGCTTCCC
>CAVIBE010000084.1:0-5699 GCA_963640885.1 Oscillospiraceae bacterium
ACAAGATACAAATAAGGTTTGGCGGTGGTAAATTTTGCAAGGAAATCGACCGAATTTGCAAAAGGGCAAAAATGGGTTTAGATGCAACGGCACACAGGCGCGTTTCCTACGGTCAGAACAAATCGCTGTGTGTTCCTGTGCGAGTAAGATAAAGGATTAATGCTTCATCTGCGATTTCATAAATCAATAGCCAGTCGGGTGTAATATGGCATTCGCGGCAACCAATAAAGTCCCCGGACAGAGGATGATCTTTGTTCTTTTCTGGCAAAGGCTCTCCCAACGCCAGCAGTTTGATAATCTCGGTCAGAAGCGCAATATCATATCCTCTTTTTTGAACCCGTTTTAAATCCTTTTGAAATTTTGTTGTTGGCTTTATAGCATACATTAGTCAAGCAACTCCTTCATCATCGCATCAACATCCGTGTAAGTTTTTCCGATGGTCGGATTTTTCTTCATCTCCTGCACTTCCCGGATTGCGGAAATCGTTTCTTCGTTAGGCGTGTTGATTCGCACATCAAAAGGAAAGCCGTTATAGCGAATTGCCTGCCTAAGGAACACATTCACGGCGGTTGTCATATCCATACCGAGTTCTGCGAAAATACGCTGCGCCTGTTCTTTTACCTCTTTATTCATTCTGATATTCATGTTAGAAGTAGCGTTAGCCATCATTCAGACTCCTCTCTGTATTTGTTTTTACCTTTATTATATGCAGATGTGCGTTTGTCGTCAACACGTTGCACCGATTTTATCCGGATTTGAAGGGATGGCGGTTTTCCGGAACGGTTACGAACCGTTCCCTACGGCGGCTTCGCCGATAATTTGGGTGGGATGGAACGGCACGTAGGCGAGTTTCTTGTTGAGAAATTAAAAAAATGTACTTGAAAAATCCTCTTGAGTATGGGTATAATGGTCGTAAGAGAAGGGATTGCCGCTTTCGCAATGGCGGTCAGTCCGTAAATAATGGATAGAGACCGTCAAAAAGCTATTTTGACGGTCGTTTCTTATTTAAGAGGGAGCCCCAAAACCAGCCCCCAAAAAACTTTGGATAAACCCCAAGAAAATTTGGAGACCCGATAAACCCCAAGAAAATTTGGAGACCCCCATAAGCAACGAGCAGCCACTTCAAAAGCAGCTGCTCTTTTATGTTAAGGTTTCAACTATAACACTTTGTTAAGAAATTCCTGTGTTCGAGGATTCTGCGGCGAACCGAAAATCTGCTCAGGCGTACCCTCTTCCTGAATAACACCACCATCGACGAAAAGAACCCTGTCCGCAACCTCACGCGCAAAACCCATCTCATGAGTAACAACCACCATAGTCATACCCATCGAAGCAAGCTCCTTCATTACACCGAGAACCTCGCCTACCATTTCCGGGTCTAAAGCCGAAGTAGGCTCGTCAAATAACATTATATCAGGATCCATGGCCAAAGCCCTTGCGATAGCAACCCTTTGCTGCTGACCTCCCGAAAGATCCGAAGGTTTACATTCCGCCTTATCAGACAGACCAACCCTCTCAAGCAGCTCTCTTGCCTTCTTCTCAGCCTCCGCCTTAGATTTGATTTTCAAAGTAACCGGCGCCATCGTAATATTCTCAAGCACAGTCATATGAGGAAACAGATTAAACTGCTGGAATACCATACCAATATGCCTTCTTATCATATTTATATCGGCACCCTTAGCAGTAATGGACTCTCCATCGACAACAATATCACCCGAAGACGCCTCTTCAAGCTGGTTTATACATCGAAGAAAAGTCGATTTTCCCGAACCCGAAGGCCCTATGACGCAAATAACCTCGCCCTTGTCGACCTCAATGCTGATGCCCTTTAATACCTCAAGCTCGCCAAAATTCTTTTTAAGATCTTTTACTACTATCTTAGGTTCTGAACTTATCTTCATTACTTTTTAAGTCTCCTTTCCAAACGTCTGGATACCGCAGTAAGAATTGTTATAATTACCAGGAAGAATAACGCAATCCAGGTATAAGTTGCAAATACAGAGAACGTTCTTCCGATATAAATCTTACCATAGTACATGATTTCTGAAAATCCTATTACATAAAGGAGTGTTGAGTCCTTAAGAGTAATGATACACTGATTTACCAGCGAAGGCAGGCAAATACGAACCGCCTGCGGCAGAATAATCTTCCACATTGCCTGATTGTAGCTGAGCCCCAAACTTCTCGCTGCTTCCATCTGTCCTTTATTTACAGCTTCAATCGCTCCTCTGAAAATTTCGGACATATAAGCTCCGGCATTTAAAGTAAGCGTTATAAGACTGGCTGCAAAAATCGAGATAGTAAATCTCTCTCCTGTTATTAAACTTACAAGCTGCGGTACAGCCAGGTAGAAATAAAATGCCTGAACAAGCATTGGCGTCCCTCTTATAAGCCAAATATAGAATTTGGATAACCATCTGAGCGGCGGTATCTTGGAAATACCAAACAAACAGGTAAGTATACCCAATACTGTAGCCAGCACCAATGATATTACTGTAATTTCAATAGTCGAAACAAGACCCTTGAACAGTAACGGGGAGGCATCTTTAAAAACTGTAAATAATTCTGAAAACATTTTCGATTCCCCTAACTAATTAAAATTTAAGCTTATTCAGCTGTATATTTTGCAATAATCTCGTCATATTTGCCATTAGCTTTTATATTTGCGAGACCTTTGTTGAACATGTCAAGAAGTTCTGCATTCTGGTCTTTTTTAACAGCAAAACCATAAGGTGTAGCGAAGTCTCCGCCCTGTTCTGCAAGTAATTTCATACCGTTATCCTGTGTAATACCATAAGCCATTACAGGATAGTCTTCAAAACAAGCAACAGTATTTCCGCTGAGTACGCTCTGGTACATCATAGCTGAATCATCAAAATATGTAAGAGTAAGTTCATATTCATCAGCAATTGATTCTGCCCAGGATGAGCTCATTGTAGCAGTTTTAACGGCAACGTTTGAACCTTTGATATCATCAAGTGTTGTAGCAGCGTTGTCAGCTTTTACTGCACATGCTACTGTTGAATCAAAATATGGATCAGAAAAATCATATTTAGCTTTTCTTTCTTCAGTGATGCTCATTCCGGCAATTGCACCGTCAGCCTGACCTGATTCTACAGCTGCGCAAGCTGCGTCAAATCCTAATGACTGAAGTTCATATTCAAAGCCCTGGTCTTCAGCGATTGCATCAAGAATATCAACGTCGATACCAACGAACTCATTGCTGTCGTTTGTAAATTCAAATGGAGCAAATACTGTATCAGTAGCAATAACGTATTTTACTGCTTTATCAGCGTCTCCCTCAGTGTCAGTTGACTGACTTCCGCAACCGGCAAAAGCTGTAACTGTGAGTGCCAGTATCATTGCGAGTGCAAAAAATTTTTTCATAGTCATTTTCTCCTTTTCTTAATTTCAATTTTTGACTGTGTTCAGTGAACCCATTCATAAAAAACAGTCCACTCATGGATTTTATCACAATGTCACCAAAAAGTCAAAATTTTGTAAACCTTTTCATATTTAATTGCAAAAAATTTGACAAAAATAAAATTCATGCAAAAATCCGGCAAATCATACTCACATTCAAAACGTTTGTAAGACAATAAAATCCCGATTTTAAATACATAATCATGCGAATCATCCGAATCTCATCCTAAATTCCGCTCACTATTTATCATTTTTCTTATAAAAACGTGCGCTCATCAGCGGCAGCAACACATGCAATATGAACAGAATTATTCCGACAACAATAAGCAAAAGAGAATCAACAAAAGTTCCCAAAACTATAACTGCCGCATACGATATCGTCATAATATCTTCAGTGATTTTTAAAGATTTAAGCTTAATAAGAACCTTTCCCATACTCATTTTTTCAAATTTTTCTGTCTGTCCGGCTTCTTTAATAATCAGCCCTGCCCCCCAAAATATAAAACTGAGGAATACAACAACTGCAACTATCACCTTCAAAAAATTTGGCATTTTAACAAAAATCTGCAAAGCCGTGCCGGCTACTATTATCACAATCGCTATATACATAAGCCAGGGTTTTTCTAAATACAATTCTTTTATTCTGTTCATTTCTACTCCTTTAAATTTGCTTTTTAGCTTTTCTTCCAAATTTATTTTATCAAATCAAACATCGTCCAAATATTAAATTATATTAAATTACATAAATTACATTAAATTTTTTATATCGTCCGGCACCTCGCCCCGAATTTCAATCCATTCATCAGTCACAGGATGCCTGAATCCCAGATAATACGAATGCAGCGCCTGCCTGCCGATCAGCTCCGGCTGCGCCATCCCGTAAAGCGAATCGCCCGTTACCGGATACCCGATATACGACATATGCACTCTTATCTGGTGAGTTCTCCCCGTTTCAAGCGTCAGCTCAACGAGAGTTTTATCGTTTTTTAAATAGCTTTTAACCTTATAATGCGTCACGGACGGATACCCGTCAGGAGTAACCGCTCTTCCTACGGCATTTTCATCAACAATCCCTATCGGCAGGTCAATAACCCCTTCCTCAGAGCTCATCGTACCGTCGACAACAGCCAGATATTTTTTGATTATCCGGTTTTCTTTCATCTGTTTTTGAAGCTGTTCCTGCGAAAAAGCGTTTTTTGCCACAATCAGTAGGCCCGAAGTATCCATATCAAGCCGATTCACAAATCGGATTTTAAAAACCTCTCCCCGCTGCTGCATAAGATATGCAAGCGCATTCGCAATCGTTGCGACAGGATGCCCTTTAGTCGGATGAACAACAATCCCCGGACTTTTGTTTATTATCATCAGGTCATCATCTTCGTAAACAATCTCAAGCGGTATATCCTGAGGCTCAAACCTGCTCTCCTCCTGAGGAAATTTCACCTCAATCACGTCACCAACTCTTACCGTGACATTGAGTTTCGTCTCGACACGGTTGAGACTCACACCGCCCTCAAGCTTAAGCTTTCTTATAAGTCTTGTGGAAAATCCCATCCGCCTTTTTAATATGTCTTTTATCATCAGCCCCTCATCGGGCCTTTTAACTTCGTATTTCATAAAAATTTAGTCTTAACCTTATTCCAGAAATCATATCCCTCAAGCCTCAAAAAATTCACTTTCTTGTCGGAAAAGCAAACACGAATCTCTGTAATATCCTCAAAATTGTACTCATTTCCGTCTGCAACCAGCCTGAGAGAATTTTCAAAAGTAAATTCCGGCACGATGTTTACGCATATTTCAGGAGGCACCAATACGCTTGACGTAAATGACCTGAATGCAGTCGTATTCATCGGCGCAATCGGCGTTACCTGCAAAAGCTCGAGCCGCGGGTCAACGATACATCCGCCCAGAGCATAATTATATGCAGTGCTTCCCGCCGGGGTAGCTACAACAATTCCGTCACCGCTGAAGCGCTCTACAAAATTATTGTCGAAGCTTAAATTCAAATGCACAGGTCTTGATTTTTCCGCCTTTATCACTATTTCATTTAAACCGTAAAACTTTATATCCTGCTTTTTGGTCTCAACCTCAGCCTGAACTACTTTCATCTGTTGTATAACGAAATTTCCGTTTTCATATGCCGAAACAAAAGTATCGAGCTGATCAGGCATTATTTCCTGGAAAAATCCCAGATGTCCCGTATTCACACCGATTATCGGTATCTGCGGAAAATCAAAGTTTCTGAGGGTCCTGAGCAAAGCTCCGTCCCCTCCCAC